>CAXNNI010000024.1:0-9610 GCA_964203715.1 Gammaproteobacteria bacterium | reverse complement strand
AATATAATCTTTGATTCTATAAAGCCTTACTAAATAATCATCAATTTCTAAAATTACTTGCTTCTCATTTAAAGACATCGGAAGGACCTCCGCAAGTCTAGATCCAACCCAACCTGATTCTGAATAATACTTTATACCATCTCTATGATAAAACTCTGGATATTGATTTAAAATATTTTTTAAAAAATCTGAATAAGGCATTAATTCTATAGGTATATCTTTAAAACTTGGCTCTTCTACAATTTCAATATTAGCAGTTAGTAGTCCATCATGTTGGACAGATGATTCTAAAATTTTATATCTATACTTACCTCTTGCAGTAATTCCAAGTAATCCATCATTCATTTGATCCCAGTCTATTATCTTACAAAATGTACCAACATTGTAATACCTATTATCACTAGCCCTTATCAAAGAAATACCAAATCCAGTATTATTTTTAACGCAATTTTTTACCATATCTAAGTATCTCCTTTCAAAAATTCTTAATGACATATATCCACCTGGAAATATAATAGAACTTAAAAGAAATATTGGTATATTATTATTCATATCTTGTTAACTTCATTATTAAATCACTAGTATCGCCATTTGACATTAAAATTACAATATCAACAATTTCTATACTTTGCTTAATTTTATCAACAATTATATCTATATCATCAAAAACAGTGATATTAGAAATCGAATTTATCCAGGAAATATTTTTTTTACAAAATATATAACATATTTCTATTTCACTAATAGTATTTATTAATTGCTCCTTGTGCGTACCTGCAATCATGCTATTAGATTCAATTTGAAGTATTACAAAAATTTTTTTACCAGCATGTAATTTCTTAATAGCCATATAACTTGCTAAGATTTCGGTAGGATGATGAGCAAAATCATCATATAAAATAAAATTTTTATTATTAATTTTTTCTAGTCTTCTTTTTACACCACAAAATTTCTCTAAAGCTTTAATTGATTTTTCTTTGCTTATTCCAATGGTTTCAGCAGCTGAAATAGCCGCGCCTGAATTTTTAAAATTATGCTCTCCAATTATGTTATTTATTTTGATATTTTTATAATAACTAATTTTTTTTGACCAGCAGCCCATAGAAAGTAATGATAAAATGTTTTCATCTTTGTCATCAAAAATGATGTTTGCTTCTTTAGGCAAAGTTCTAATTAAAAAATGAAATTGCTTTTTTATCTGAACAATATCATCAAATATATCAGAATGATCATATTCTAAATTATTAATTATCAGTGTGTTTGGTTTGTAGTGAATAAATTTTGATCTTTTATCAAAAAAAGAGGTGTCATATTCATCTCCTTCTATTATAAAATACTTTGAATCTGTATATTTATAGCTAATATTTTCTTCTTTATATATACCACCAACTAAAAAAGATGGATTTAAGTTATTTTCCTCTAAAATTTTTATTAACATAGATGTAGTAGTAGTTTTTCCATGAGTACCAGATACAACAAAAACAAATTTATCCTTTAGGATATTTTCTTTAATCCACTCTGGTCCAGAAAAATATTTCAATTTATTATCAAGAACATATTCGACTGAAGGACTTCCTCTTGACTGAGAATTTCCAATAATAACAATATCGCAATTAACTAGATCACTTATTAGATCTTCAGTAATATTTTCAGTTATCTGTAAATCACATAATTGATCTTTCATAGGCGAATAATATGATTTATCCTGACCTGTTACTGTATATCCTTTTTTTATAGCTAAACCTGCGACACCTGCCATAAAAGTTCCACAAATTCCTAGTATATGTATACGCAATTTATTACCTTGTAAAAACCCAATCAGAATCTTCGGAAAGATCCTCATTATATCTGTAAGAATTCATATTAAAATTTTTTAAATCTTTTGGATCATTGATTTTATTTTTAATAATATATCTAGCCATAACTCCTCTTGCTTTTTTTGCATGAATACCTATAACTGAATAATTACCATTTTTTTTTTCTTTAAAAAAAATATTAATTAATTTTAATTTTAAATATTTTTTATTTATAGATTTAAAATACTCTACAGATGCTAGATTGATTAAATAATTATTATTTTTTTCTTGATTAATTGCATCTGTAATTTTATTACCCCAAAAATCATATAAATTTATATATTTTCCTATTTTTAATGGTGTTGCCATTTCTAATCTATATGGCTGAATTAAATCTAAAGGTTTTAATATTCCATATAGACCAGATAATATTCTTATCGTTTTTTGTGCAAAAGCAAAATCTTCTTTATTAAAATCTTTAACAGACAAACCTTTATAAACATCACCTTGAAAAAGCAAAACAGCTAAGTAAGAATTATTGATATTAAATGGCATGGTCCATTTAATGAATCTTTCATAGTTAAGTATTGATATTTTATTGCTTACATTCATTAACTTTGAAAGACTTTCAGAAGAATACTTTCTTAAGGTATATACAATTTTTTTTGAATTTTCTAAAAAAAGTGGAGTTGTGAAACTTGAAATTACACTATTATCACAATTTGCATTTAAATTTTTGGCTGGTGATATTAAAACTAACATTTTTTCTTCCGCGTTTCTATATAAATAAATAATGCCCTCGTTGGCTTTTTACACTAAACCAACTTATTAAATATTGCAAGTCTTCAGTCGTTGACTTTATACTTTTTATATCCTCGCCTTTTTTTAATAATCTAAATGCTTTTTCTAGAACGTCATAATTTTCATTAATAATACCAAATCTTTTTAATCCAATTTTATTTACACTATAGTGTTTCACAGGGTCTCTTCCTAATAACATATAAGGTATTACATCTTTTGTAATTATTGTTCCTCCAGCTACCATTGCGAGTTTTCCAATTCTTACATTTTGGTGAACCATTGTTCCTGCGCCTATAACAGCAAAATCCTCAATAATAACATGACCACCAAGTAAGGTTGCATTTGCAATTGTGACATTATTGCCTATTATGCAGTCATGACCAACATGAGTGTTAGCCATTATCATTGAATTATTAAAAATCATTGTAGGCTTTCCAGGTTTTGTAGATCTATGAATAGAAACATACTCTCTAATTATATTATTATCATTAATTTTAACAAAAGTATTTTCATCATTATCAAAATTTAAAACTTGCGGATCAGATCCTATGACAACATGATTATAAATTTTGTTAAATTTACCAATTTCAGTCCCAGGATAAATTACACAATGTGAATCTATAGTCGTATTATCACCCACCGTAATGTTACCATATAAGACTGAGTAAGGACCTACAGAAATATTTTTTCCTAAATTTGCTTTTTCAGAAATTATAGCAGTAATATGAATTTTATTTTTCATAGTTTATATTTTTTAAAAATTCTTCCTCAGAATTAATTTTTATATTTAACTCATTTGCTTTTTTTAATTTTGATCCTGGTTCTAAACCAACTATTAAAGCAGTTGTCTTACTTGATACATTATTAGATATAGTCCCACCATTATCGGATATAAGTTCTTCTAATTGTACTCTTGATATATTCTGTAATTTTCCTGTAATAACATAAGTTTTGCCGTAAAAAAAATCTGTTTTTCTTTTTAAATCTTTTTTAAAAAACAAACCACTTTTTAAAATATTTTTAACTATATCTATATTATCTTTGTTTTTAAAAAAATTAAAAATATTTTTTGCAGCTACTGGACCTATATCTTTTATTAATATAATATCATCATATTTTGCTTTTGATAATTCTTCAATAGATTTATATTTTTTGGCTAAATTTTTTGCTGTGACCTCACCTACTTCATTTATACCTAGCGCATATATAAAATTACTTAATTTAACTTCCATTTTTTCTTTTATTGAGCGCAATATATTATCTATTGACTTTTCTCGAAGTTTTATTTCATATTCTTTTCCACTATCTTCTCTTACTGCTGAATTTACTGTAAAATTTTTTAATACATTTTTATTAAGCTTATACAAATCAGATATATTACTTATAATCTTTTCATCAACCATTCTACCAATAAGTTTCTCACCAATTCCTTGAATATCTAAAGCTTTTTTACTCACGTAATGTTCTATTGACCCCTTAATTTGCGCTGGACAATTAATGGTATTTGAACACTTAGAAAAAACCATATTTTTAACTTTATATAACAGCGCGCTACATTCGGGGCATTTTTTAGGCAAATATATTGTTTTTCTTAATAAACCTTTTTCAACAACGCTTACTATTTCTGGTATAACATCTCCTGCTCTTCTTACGGAAACAATATCTCCAATATGAATATCTTTTTTAAGAATTTCATCCATGTTATGAAGTGTAGCATTACTTATAATAACGCCACCCACTTCAACTGGTTTCAAAACTGCTACTGGAGTTAACACTCCTGTTCTTCCAACTTGAAATCTTACATTTTCTACTGAAGTAATTTTTTCCTCAGCAGGAAATTTATGAGCAATCGCCCATCGAGGTGCTCTAGATATATAACCAAGAATTTTTTGATAATTTAAATTATTAACTTTATAAACAATTCCATCAATATCATATGGAATTTTATCTCTAATTTTAAATATTTTTTTATAAAAATTTTCGCATCCATCTTGTCCAATAACTTCTTTATTTAAATCACAAATTTTAAATCCCCAGCTTGACAATTTTTTTAGAAGATCTGTTTGAGAATTTATATTAATATTAGCTGACATATGACCAACTGTATAAAAAAATGCATCTAAAGGTCGTTTTGCTGCAATAGTTGAGTCAAGTTGTCTAATACTACCAGCAGCAGCATTTCTAGCGTTTGAAAATTTTTTTTCACGGTCAGATGATGAATTAATTTTTTTAAAACCTCTTTTAGTAATAAAAATTTCTCCTCGAACCTCTATACTTTTTGGAAAATCATTGCCAATTAGTTTAAGGGGTATTGATTTGATAGTTTTTACATTATTTGTTACATCTTCTCCTATTGCGCCATCCCCTCTAGTTGCCGCAATATCTAGAAACCCATCTGTATAGAGTATGGAAATAGCTAAACCATCAAGTTTTGGTTCAACTGAAAAAGATATTTTTTTTGACTCAATAGACAATTTCTTTTCTAACCTTTCCATATATAAACTTAATTCTGAAGAATAAAAAACATTATTTAAAGACAACATTTCCTGTTTATGCTCTACAGATTTAAATTTATCTAGTGAAACTGATCCGACTCTTTGAGACGGAGAATCAAGACTAATAAGCTCTGGGTATTTTTTCTCGTAAGATAATAATTTTTTAAATAATAAGTCATACTCATAATCAGGAATTTGCAGTTTATCTAAAGTATAGTATGAATAATTTAAAAAATTAATTTCATCTCTTAAACTAGCTAAAACTTTTATAATTTTATTTTTATTTTCTCTGCTCATTTTTATAAGATATAACTATTTTTTTAAAATTTTTAACCATTATATTTGTTAATTTACTATTATGAACATCAAAAAGAAATCCATTATTTCTTTTTGAAAATTTTTTTACATCAACTAACATTTCATTAAAAACACTAAGGGGTTCTAAAATCATTGGAATTTGCATAAAAAAACTTAAACCTTTAATCCTTAAATATTTTAATTTATTTTTATCGAGAAATCCTGGATTAAGAATATTTGTAATTGAATATTTTAAAAAACTTTTATATTTATCTAGATGAAATTTTTCAAAGTAACCTATGTCATTCATAATGATGCTTCGCTCTTCCATAAAATCATATATTTGATTTATATTATAATAATTTTTAGCTAATGAATTTATTATTATTAGTCTTTTTTCTTGATTTAATACTAAAGGCAATTTCATCTGAATAGGTTTACTTAAAATCTTAGGTATGTCTTTATTTATTATCTGAAAATCTGTTTTTGTATTTATATCTATATAAATTTTTTTAAAATTTTCACTATCTATTGTACTTGTATTAAC
This sequence comes from Gammaproteobacteria bacterium, assembly GCA_964203715.1. Classification (GTDB taxonomy): domain Bacteria; phylum Pseudomonadota; class Gammaproteobacteria; order Poriferisulfidales. The sequence continues at coordinate 3,674 of CAXNNI010000024.1, read as the reverse complement.
TGTAATTAAATTAATATCTATATGATTTCTTGTCTTATATACTTTGTATTTTTTTTTATTCTTACTTGAAAAAAATATGTAAAGTATAAATACAATACCAATTAATAATAATAATACTCTTAAATCATTTTCGTGCACGAGATAAACCTATTTATTTATAATGAAAATTATTTTTAAATACTAACATTAACTAATTTTGATACTCCTTTCTCTCCCATAGTAACACCTATTAAATGCTCACAATATTCCATGGTAATCTTATCGTGAGTTATTATGATAAACTGAGTGTGTTTGCTCATTTCCACAAATAAATTGCAAAATTTCTCTATGTTTACATCATCTAGTGGTGCATCAATCTCATCTAGCATACAAAAAGGTGATGGGTTTAATAAAAATAAAGCAAACACAAGGGATATAGCTGTAAGAGCTTTTTCACCACCCGATAACAAGTTTATTGATGTTATTTTTTTTCCTGGAGGACTTGCAACAACTTCAATTCCTGTTTTAAGCAAATCAGCTTCTGTCATTTTCAAATATGCTTTTCCACCATTAAATAATTTAGGAAAAATTTCTTGCAAATTGCTATTAACAGCATTAAAGGTTTCATTAAACTTTTCTTTTGTTTCTTTATCAATTTTAAATATTGCTTTTTCTAGTAAATCTAGCGCGCCAAACAAATCTTCTTTTTGCATAATTAAATATGACCTTCTTTCATCATACTCATTATATTGTTCAGAAGCTGTCATATTAACTGCTCCCATTTTTTCTATAGCATTTAACAATTCAGCCTCTTTTTTTTTCCATTCTATTAAAGAATAATCTATATTTATATCTAGCTTAAAATTATTATGCTCATCTATTTCTAATAATTGTTCATTAATATTTTTTACCTGACCAATAATTTCTTGCACATTTTTCTGATCATCATAAATTTCAAGTTTTATATTTTCCAATATAGTTAATACTTCATTTTTATGACTTTCGTATGAAGAAATATTATTTGTCAAACCATTAATTTTTATTCTTATTTCTTTTAATTTTTCTTCTTTTGCGCTTTGTATTTCTAATTTTATAAGCAAGTTTTCTTCAAGTTCAGTTAATTTTATTTTTGGGTTATTTGAGTTATTTTCAAGCAATTTAATATGGCCAGTCATGGATTCAAGCTCTTGACTATTAAGTAAAATATTGCTTTCTAAATTTAATATTTGAATTTTATTTTTTTCAGTATTTATATCGTAATTATGCAAATCATTAATTAAAGTATTATACTTTTGAGTAACTTCATCAATCTCTTTATTAATATTAGTAATAGTCTCTCTAATACTAGCATTATATTTATTTAAATTATCTATCTCACTAGTGGATTTTATTAAAAAATTCTCAATATCATGTAGCTCTTGTTTAATCAAATCTAATCTATGCTTTTCAGACCCTATCTTTTTATCTATGTCATTTTTTATTTGTTCATTTTTTACAGCAAAATCATATTCATTTGATTGGATTTTTTGAACAACTTTACTTATAGTATCTAGCGTATTCTTTATATTTTTTAAAATAGCTTTTATTTTTAATTCACTATTACTATTAGATTCATCAATAAAATTTGCCACATCGTTATTAAAGTTGATTATTTTTTTTTCTAATTCGTAAGATTCAATATTTTTTAATTCTATTGATATTTTTTTTGAAGTTTCTATATTTTCATTTATATCTTTTTGTATTCTTATTACTTCATTTTTACTAAGATCTATCTTTTCATTTTTAGATTTAATTTCTTGTGTAAGCTCATATATTTTTTTATCACTATCTTCTAGCTCTTTTTTCTTAGAACTTAATGTATTATTTAATTTATTTTTTACACTTTCTATTTCACTTTGAGTTCTGATACAATCATTCTTCTTATTTTCTATACTTAAAATGTCTTTTTTGTAAATTTCAAGATTTTCGCTATCTTGATTTAAACGTAGTTTAATTTTATCTATTGAACTTATTATATTTTCATATTGTTGCTTACCCCTCTCAGCTCCCTCCTTTTCGTATTCTATTGTCTGCTCTATTTTTCCAGCTTCACTTAATGCGTCATAATACTGTTTTTGCGTTTCATTCAATTCTTCATTAAATTCTTGATATTGTCTTTTTAGTTTTTCTAGTTCTAAGTTAATTTTATTTATTTCCGACTGTCTCTTTTCTAGTTGTGTTTTTTTTACTTCTATTTTTTTATTTTTATCTTCTATATTTTCTTGATAATCTCTTATGTAGATTGCAAGAATTTCTTTTTTAATAATTTTTTTTTCTTCTAGCAATTTTTTATATCTATCTGCTTCTATTGCCTGCCTCTCAAGCATTCTAAGTTGTTTTAATACTTCACTTACAACATCATTTAGCCTTTCTAAATTTTCTTTTGTATTCTTTATTTTTATTTCTGTCTCTCTTTTTCGTTCTCTATATTTTGATATTCCTGCCACTTCTTCTAAATAAGCTCTAAATTCCTCTGGTTTAGATTCTATTAACCGTGTTGCCATTCCTTGATTTATAATTGCATAACTTTTTGGTCCCAAGCCTGTACCTAGAAATATATCTAATATATCTCTTCTTCTACAATGTGAGTTATTTAAAAAATATTTAGAAACACCATCTCTTGCTACCTCTCTTTTTATAGATATTTCATCATACTGTGCATATTGTCCTCCAATTTTATTTTCAGTATTTAAAAACAATAGTTCTACGTATGCATAATCATTTGGCTTTCTTGTATCAGTTCCATAAAATATTACATCATCAATATTATCCCCTCTAATATGCTTTGAAGTTTCTCCAAGAACCCATTTTACTGCATCTACTACATTAGATTTACCGCATCCATTTGGACCTATTACACCAGTTATATTTTTTGTTAAAATTATCTCTGTTTTGTCAACGAAGGACTTAAATCCAGAAATTTTGATATTTGTTAACCTCAAAGTATTTCTTCCTTTAATAAATTAATAAGTTGTCTTGCTTAAATACTTGCATATAATGCTTAAATTATGAGTAATAATATATTAGAAACATTCGAAAATCCAAAAGTAGATAGAGACTATACCATAAAGTTTCAAATACCTGAATTTACTAGCCTTTGTCCAAAAACAGGGCAACCTGATTTTGCTAATATACTAATTGAGTATATACCAGACAAACTATGTGTGGAATTAAAATCGCTTAAACTTTATTTCTTTTCATTTAGAAATAGACCAGGTTTTCATGAAGATCTAACAAATCAAATATTAGATGATCTTATCAAATTGCTAAGCCCGAAATACATGAACATTAATGCTGAATTTAATGTAAGAGGTGGAATTTATACTTCTGTAAACGTAACTCATAAAAAATAATAGGTTTTATTCTTTGAATTTAGTCCTCAGCTCAAAAAATATTGTAATTCCTTTTAATTCTATTTTCTTTCTAATGAAACTTGATAAATACCTTAAATAATCTTTTGAAAGTTTATCCACATAAGTCCCATGAATTATCAGTCTCAAAGGATTATTCCCGCCCTGATGAACATATTTTATTTTAATTCTCTTGCCACTATACGCAGGTGGCTGGTGGTGAAATACAGCTTCTTGTATAATACTATTCAACAATGAGGTATTAATCGATTGGTTGCATTTTTCATATATTTTCATTACTAAATT
>CAXNNI010000023.1:0-9716 GCA_964203715.1 Gammaproteobacteria bacterium | reverse complement strand
ACTTCACTCTAAAACGCCAGGCCATCCAGAATCGAAATTAACAGATGGCGTAGAAACAACCACTGGACCACTAGGACAGGGGTTAGCAAATGCAGTAGGTATGGCGATAGCAGAAAAAACTCTTGGCTCTAAATACAATAAAAAAAATTTTAAAATTATAGACCATAATACATATGTATTTATTGGAGATGGTTGTTTAATGGAAGGAATTTCTCATGAGGCATGTTCATTAGCAGGCACTTTAAATCTTAATAAATTAATTGTTTTTTACGATGATAATGGAATTTCAATAGACGGTGAAGTTTCTGGGTGGTTTACAGATGATACTGCAAGAAGATTTGAATCTTATAACTGGAATGTTATTCAAAATGTTAATGGTCATTCGCCAAAAGAATTAATGGATGCAATAGAAAAAGCTAAAATTTCTACAAATAAACCAAGCTTGATATGTTGTAAAACAAAAATAGGTTTTGGATCTCCTAACAAAGAAGGTAAAGAAAGCTCTCATGGCTCGCCATTGGGTAAAGAAGAAACAAATCTGACTAAAAAAAATATTGAATGGAACTATGATTCTTTTTTTATTCCTAAAAAAATATATGATTCTTGGAATGCTATAGATAAAGGAATAAAACTCGAAACTGAATGGAATAATAAATTTTATAAATATCAAAATAAATATCCTAAAGAGGGAAAAGAATTATTAAGAAGACTTACTTCGAAACTTCCAGACAATTGGGCAGAAGTTAATCAATCATTCATTAAGCTATGTAATGAAAAAAAAGAAACTATTGCTACAAGAAAGGCATCGCAAAATACAATAGAAGCATTCGCTAAAATTTTACCAGAACTAATCGGTGGTTCTGCAGATCTTGCAGCTTCCAATTTAACATTGTGGTCAGGTTCAAAAGAAATAAAAGAATTCCATAGCGGAAATTATATAAATTATGGTGTTAGAGAATTTGGTATGTCAGCAATAATGAATGGAATTAGTTCGCATAAAGGCTTTATTTCTTATGGTGGAACTTTTTTAACTTTTTCGGACTATTCTAAAAATGCAATACGTATGAGTGCATTGATGGGTTTAAGAAATATATTTATATTTACTCATGATTCTATTGGTTTAGGAGAAGATGGTCCTACTCATCAACCTATAGAGCATATAAGTAGTCTAAGAGATATTCCAAATAATATCGTAATTAGACCATGTGACTCTTTAGAAACTGCAATAGCATGGAAATATGCCATTGAAAACAATAAAGGTCCTACATGTTTAATATTATCTCGACAAAACTGCGAATTTCAAATAAGAACAAACGAGCAAATTGCTTTAATTACCAAAGGCGCATATATATTAAAAGATTCGAAAAATTTAGATATAATTTTAATTGCAACGGGAAGTGAAGTTGGAATAGCTATAAAAGCTTCATTGGAATTAGAAAAAAAAGGAATTAATGTTAGAGTTATTTCAATGCTATCAACTGAAATATTTGATAAACAAAATAATGATTATAAAGAAGAGATTCTTCCATCAAGTATTATTAACAGAATATCTATAGAAGCTGGTTCGACTTCATTTTGGCGAAAATATGTTGGACTTAATGGTGATACAATTGGAATAAATACTTTTGGAGAATCGGCTCCTGGTGATAAATTACTAGAATATTTTGGTTTTACTGCTAAAAATATTGTAGAACATGCTGAGATAATGTTAAAAAAAAATAATAGGAAATTAAAATGACGATTAATATTGGTATAAACGGCTATGGAAGAATAGGTAGAAATATTCTCAGAGCACTCTATGAATCTAAACACCGCAACAATCTCAAAATTGTTGCAGTCAATGATGTTGGCGATAATTTAATTAGCGCTCACTTAACCAAATATGACTCTGCACATGGAAAATTTGATAAAGAAGTATGGGCAGATGATAATTATATGTATGTAGATAATGATAAGATAAATATTTCATCTGAAAGAGAACCATGTAATATAGACTGGAAAAAATATAATGTAGATGTTGTATTTGAATGCACTGGAAAATTTAATTCCAAAGAACAAACTGAAGTTCACTTAAAAAATGGAGCAAAAAAAGTAATAATTTCTGCTCCAGGTAAAAACGTAGATGCAACAATAGTTTACGGTGTAAATGAAAAAATATTATCAAAAAATCATTCGATTATATCAAATGCATCGTGTACGACTAATTGCATTGCACCAATTATAAAAATTTTAAATGATAATATTGGTATTGAACATGGTTTAATTACCACTATTCATTCTTTTACTAATGATCAAAGACTTACAGATGCTAATCATACAGATATAAGAAGAGCGAGAGCTGCAACTATGTCGATGATTCCAACAAAAACTGGTGCTGCTAAAAATGTAGGGTTAGTTATACCAGAACTTAATGGGAAATTAGATGGATTAGCAATTCGTATTCCAACTGTTAATGTATCTGTTGTGGATCTTGTTGTTAGAACAAAAAAAAATACATCTATAAATGAAGTAAACGAGATCATTTTAAAAGCAAGTAAAAATGAAATGAAAGATATAATTGAGTATAACAATATTCCTCTTGTCTCCGTTGATTTTAATCATAACCCCGCATCAGCAATTTATGATTCAGGTCTAACAAAAATTATGGGTGATAAATTATTAAAGGTTTATGTTTGGTATGATAATGAATGGGGCTTTTCTAATCGAATGTTAGATGTGACATTAACATTAATGAATGCAAAATAATTTCGTGCATAAATATAAAGAATTAAAAAATACAAACTTAGAAAAAAAAAATATTCTTATTCGTGAAGATTATAACGTGCCTATTGCAAATAATGAGATTATAAACGATGCAAGAATAAAAGCGTCTATACCAACTATAAAATATATATTATCAAAAGGAGCTAAAATTTCCTTACTTTCTCATTTTGGTAGGCCTACAGAAGGCGTATTTGAAAAAAAATATAGCTTAGAAAAAGTTGCGGCAAGGCTTTCAGAAATTTTAGATAAAAAAGTTTTTTTTGAAAAAAAACCATTAGATGTTTCTTCTCCAGAATACAAAAATGACATTACTCTATATGAAAACACTAGATTTTTAGTTGGAGAAAAATCTGGAAATAAAAACCTCGCAAAAAAAATAGCAAAAAATTGTGATGTTTTCGTAATGGATGCATTTGGAGTATCACATAGAAAACATACATCAAATTATACAATTTCAGAATATGCTCCAGTTACTTGTGCAGGTTTACTTTTAATGAATGAAATTTTTAATTTAGAAAAGATATTTAATAATCCAAAAAAGCCAATTTTAGCAATCATAGGAGGTGCAAAAGTATCAACAAAATTAAATATACTTAAAGAGCTGATTAATAAAGTTGATTCAATTATTGTTGGAGGCGGAATAGCTAATACATTTTTATTAAGCTCTGGATTCTCTATAGGAAAGTCTTTAGTAGAAAAAGATTTGGTCTTAGATGCAAAAAAAATTATTAATTTAGCTAAAAAGAAAAATGTTGCTATTCCATTTCCAGTTGATGCAATATGTGAATATAATGGTTATATAAAAAAAAAGGATATAAAAGATATTGGCCCTGAAGGCAGTATAAAAGATATTGGCCCAAACACTTGTGAAATATATAAAAAATATATCGAAGAAGCAGGGACAATAATATGGAATGGGCCTCTTGGTGTTTTTGAAAATGTTCTATTTGAAAATGGAACAAAATCCATTGCTAAGTTTATTAGTAAAGCAAATGGCATTAGTGTAATTGGTGGTTGAGATACAATATCTGCTATTGAAAAGTTTATAGACATTAATAATATAAACTATATATCAACTGGAGGTGGTGCATTTCTAGAATTTCTAGAAGGTAAGGAATTACCGGGAATTAAAATAGTAAAAATATGACACAAATTAAAAATCAAATATATAGACAAACAAAAATTATTGCTACTCTTGGTCCTTCAACTTCTTCAAGAGAGTCAATTGAAGGGTTAATCAATGCTGGGGTAGATGTAATTAGACTAAATTTTTCTCATGGAGATAAAGAATCTCATGTCCAAAAAGCAAAATTAGTAAGAACAATATCAAAAGAAAAAAATTATCATGTCGCTATAATTGGGGACTTACAAGGCCCTAAAATTAGAATAACAAGATTCGTAAATTCGCGAGTTATTCTAGAAAATAATAAATTATTTACAATAGATAGTAATCATCCATTTGATGATGGCACAGAAAAAATTATTGGGACAACTTATAAAAATCTTGCAAATGAACTTAATGAAAATGATATTCTATTATTAGATGATGGCCGAATAGAATTAAAAGTAGAAAAAATATCTAACTCTAAGATTATTACAAAAATTATTAACGGTGGCCTTCTTTATAACTCAAAAGGGTTAAATAAAAAAGGTGGTGGCTTATCAGCTGATGCAATTAGCAATAAGGATTTAGGGGATATAAAGCTAGCTGCAGAAATTGATGTAGATTACCTTGCTGTATCTTTTATAAGAGAAGCAAAAGATGTTGAATTAGCTAGAAAACTACTCAGAGAAGCTGGAAGTAATGGAGGAATAATAGCAAAAATTGAAAGAGCTGAAGCTTTAAATAATATTGACGAAATTATCGAAGCCTCTGATGCTATTATGATTGCAAGAGGGGATCTCGGTGTTGAGATTGGAGATGCTCAACTTCCTGCTGTACAAAAAAATCTTATTAATAAAGCTAGGAAAAAAGATAAAGTTGTTATCACGGCTACGCAAATGATGGAATCTATGATATCAAATTCAATACCTACTAGAGCAGAAGTTTTTGACGTTGCAAACGCAGTAATTGACGGCACAGATGCGGTAATGCTATCAAGTGAAACAGCGATGGGCGATCATCCTGTTGAAGCCATTAAAGCAATGAGTAGAATTTGTTTAGGGTCAGAAGGACAGACACCGATATCTCTTAAAGGAGTAAATTATTCAGTTGAAACTATTAAAATTGATAGAGCTGTTGCGATGGCTTGCATGCTAACTGCTGATAATTTAAAAGCAGTTGCTATTGCAGCTTTAACAGAAACTGGATCTACAGCTTTATGGATGTCACGAATAAATCATAGTGTTCCTATATTTGCGACAACATCTCATGTTGGTACTTTAAGAAAAGTTACATTGTACAGAGGTGTTTATCCAGTTAAAATAAAAACAATTGATACAACGCATGAAACTGTAAATAAAGATATAATAAATGCTTTAACTCAACTTGGTATTACAAAAAAAGATGACTTAGTAATAATCACAAAAGGAGATCTTGCAGGTATTGCTGGTGGTACGAATGCTATGAAAGTAGTTAAAGTTTAAATGTTAAAGAACTTTTAAAAATGAATATAATTTTACTTAACAAAACTGCTAAGCAAATGGTAGCTGATTCAAAAGGAATTTTAGCTATTGATGAAAGCCATAGCACATGCAAAAAAAGATTTGACTCATTAAATATTGAATCTAATGAAGAAAATAGAAGGTCATATAGAGAAATGTTGGTAACTGCTGATAAATTATCCAATTATATATCAGGTGCCATATTATTTGACGAGACAATTAAACAAAAAACGTCTCAAGGTATATTTTTCCCAGATTATTTAAATAAAATAGGGATTATTCCAGGTATTAAAGTTGATGCGGGAACAAAACCATTTACATGTCAAAAAAAAGAAAAAATTACGGAAGGTCTAGATAATTTAACCGAAAGAATGGAAGAGTATAAAATTCTTGGCGCGAAGTTTGCAAAATGGAGAGCTGTAATTACTATTGGTGATAATATACCAACAAATGCATGCATTATTGCGAATGCATATTCATTAGCAATGTACGCAAGAATTTGTCAAGAAACTGGTATCGTACCTATTATTGAGCCAGAAGTTTTAACAGATGGAAATCATGATATATTAAGGTGTTTTGAGGTAACCAATAAAACACAATCTATTTTATTTGAAGAACTAGATAAACTTGATATTAACTTTTCTGGAATTATTTTGAAGCCAAATATGATTACATCTGGAATAAATTGTGAAAGCCAAGCTAATACCATTGAAATATCTGAGCAAACTATAAAATGTTTAGAGAATAATGTCCCAAAAGAAGTTCCAGGAATAGCTTTTTTGTCAGGCGGACAATTAGATAACGATGCTACGCTTAATTTAAATAATATAAATAAAATAAACACAAATCCCTGGAAAATTACATTCTCTTTCGGAAGAGCCCTTCAGTTAGAGGCTATGAAAAAATGGAAAGGTAATAATAATAATAATATCGAAGCACAAAAAATAATTTCCAAAAGATCTCGATTAAATAGTTTAGCAGTATCCGGAAAGTATTATAGTGAAATGGAGAACGATTAATAAAAAATTTCTAAAATAACTTTAAAAAAATTAATTTTTCTATTTCCCGGTTTTTAGTTTATCAAAGCATATGAAATTACCCAAATAAGTAAAAATGGCAAGACTTTTATTAGTTCATATCTAAATTCTAAAAATATTCGAGTTAGATTTAATTTCTAACAAAACTTCGCTGGTTATAATCTTATTAATTAAATCAACTATCAGAAAAACCTTCAATCTCAATTAATAATTCTTTTCTACACATTTCACCTTGCAACAAGATATATTTATTTAAACCAAAAAAATCTTCTAGTTTTTTATTAATTATTTTTACAGAACTATCTTCAATTTTTTTTGATAAGTAAACCCTACTGACATTTAAAATAATATCTTCAGGTTTAATGAAATTATTATAATTAATTAAAGCTTCTTCAAGCTGTTTGATCACATTATCTAGATGAATCGATTCATACCCTATTATACTTGCTGTTCCAGATATTAAAAATTTTTTTTTCTTATAATTATTAGGGATAAAACTTACAGCTCTTGAAAACATTGGTTTTTCTTTAAAGATACTTTTTGGATAATTATAAGAGCTTACCTGTCTTTTATTCTCAAGTGCACTATAAGATTTACAAAAAGCAGAAAAAAAATATATTAAAATTTTTTTTCCTTCAATTCCAATAACAGTAGCAGCAGGAAAATTTTGATTTTCAAAAGTTTCAATATATATAGTTTCTCTTGCATCACATAATAACGAATAGTTAGTTTTATTATTTGAGTAATTTTTAAGCAAATCTGGGAAATAATGCCATATTTTTAATATCTGCATATTACTTTTTTTTGCAAGATTAAAAAAATCATTATATTTTTTTTCTATATTTGATTTTAATTCTTCATAAGATGAAGTATTTTCTATTATAGCAGAACCAAACATATATTCTTTACTTCTTGAAATATTTATATCATTTTGCTGAGTAAAAATTACTTTATCTTGTACTTCCCAAATTTCATACTTGTTTTTTACGTTAAGTGCTATAGTACCTGTTGATAAAATATTATTTAAGAAATTAATTTTCTCATTAAAAGAAATTATTAGTAAAATATTGTCTTTTTTTTCTGGTAAACTTTCTGATAAAAAAACTTTTAATGACATAAATAATCTCTTTTATATTATTTACAACAATATGCTTAAAACCTATATTTTATTTATTTTGTAATAGAATAAAAATTGAGTACATTATAAATTAAAAAAAGATATAATAGTTAAAAATATTAAATTAGAGGTTTAATACTATGAAGATAAAATTTATTTTTTCACTTATTTTTCTTTTAACAATGTACGGCTGTACTACAGTAGGTGATGCATATAACTGGGTTTTTAATGATAAGGAAAAAAAAGAAATAATTATTACAAATGAAAGTAAAAATGAAATATCATATGAGGATGTCACTGTAAATATAAAGGATAAGATTGCTGTTAAAGTAGCAAACCCACTAGGTCCAAGAGCAACAGGATCAAGTTGTGCTATTTGGAAAAGTAATACAGGTGAAAATGGACGATGTGCTTGGAATACAAAAGGGCAGTGTTTTTGCCCTTCCCCAGAATAATAATTACTTTATTTTAGCTTCTTTATAAATAACATGTTTTCTAACAACTGGATCAAATTTTTTTATTTCTATTTTATCTGGGATAGTTTTCTTATTTTTAGTTGTTGTGTAATAGTGTCCAGTATTTGCAGAAGATACTAGTTTAATTTTATCTCTCATTTTTATTTATGTCCTTTAAAACAGTTTCAATACCTTTTTTCTCAATAATTCTTAGACCTTTTCTAGAAATTCTTAGTGAAATCCATCTATTTTGAGCCTCAACCCAAAATCTGTGCATTTGTAAATTAGGTAAAAAACGCCTCCTTGTTCTATTTTTAGCATGAGAGACATTATTGCCATACATTGGTTTTTTACCAGTAATTTCGCATACTCTAGACATATTTATTTAACTTAACCCTTTATTTGTTTACTTAACTTAATTTTCAATTAAAGAAATGAAAGATAACAAAATTCCACTTTTTATTCAACATTAAACTTAATAATACACTATAATTGACTTCATATGGACAAAATATTCTTAAAAAACCTTAAATTAAAAACTAAAATCGGAATTTTTGACTGGGAAAAACAAATAGACCAAGTTATTAATGTCAATTTAGAAGTTGGCTCAGATATTAAAAAAGCTGCAGACACAGATAATGTCAAATACTCGCTTGACTACAAAAAACTTGCTAATAGAATAAAAGAATTTGTAAAAACTAATAATTATGAATTAATTGAAGCATTAATAGAAAATATGGCAAAAACTATACTAGTTGAGTTTAATGTCAAATATGTAACTATATCTATAAGCAAAATTGGTGCTATCAGAGATTCTGAAGAAGTTGGAATTACAATAACTAGAGAAAAATAGCTATTTAACTAAACTTCTTCCCCCATCAACATTAATTATTTGACCTGTTATGTAATTTGCTTTATTAATTAAAAAAATACACGCATCTGATATATCATCTGTTTCACCTTGCTTCTTCAGAATTGTGCTATTTATGATAGCTTCATGCTCACTTTCATATTCCTTTACTTCAGGCCAAATAATAGAACCAGGTGAAATACCATTTACTCGAACATAAGGACCAAACTCAACTGCTAAACTTTTTGTTAACATTTTTAATCCTGCTTTTGCTATTGTATAGATTGGAAAATATTTTAAAGGTTTATCTGCATGTATATCAATAATATTGATAATACATCCATTATTTTTTTTTAAATTTTCGTAAAATATCTTAGAAAGAAAATATGGTGACTTTAAATTAACATCATGTAAATCATCCCAATTTTCTATACTAGAGGATTCAACTTTTGTAGGATAAAAAGTTGACGCATTATTAATAAGAACACTTATATCTGACCATTTTTTTTCTAAATTTAAGAAAATATTATTATAATTTTTAAAATCTCTTAAATTAAATTTTAAAAAAATTGCAGAATTTTCTCTTTTGCTATTCATCAAAGAAACAAGTTCTTCAGCTTCACTTAAAGAATTATTACAATGAATAATAATATCCATATCATTCGAATGAAGCTTTAATGCAATTGCTCTCCCGAGCCTTCTAGCAGCTCCTGTTATTAAAGCAATCTTATTATTATTTTTAGCATTTTGACCCATAAAAATATTATACTAGGTAATTGAAAATAAAAATTTTTTATTATATAAGATTACCATATGGATTTACAAAAAATAATAGTTACAAAGATTAAACAAGATAACTTCATTACTTTTGATAAATATATGGACATATG
>CAXNNI010000022.1:0-9732 GCA_964203715.1 Gammaproteobacteria bacterium | reverse complement strand
GCCAGCTTCATCACTTTTTGTTTCTAAATCATGAACTCTAACTACTATTCTTGCTGAGTCTACACTATCAACAATACCGCCTCTACTGGCTATTAATGCAGCAAAAGAATCTCTTGCAATTGATCTCTCCATTCCCGTTCCAACTAAAGGTTTTTCAGCAATTAAAGTAGGTACTGCTTGTCTTTGCATATTTGAACCCATTAAAGCTCTATTAGCGTCATCATGTTCTAAAAACGGAATAACTGAAGATGCTACAGATACAATTTGCATAGGAGAAACATCAATATAATTAATTTTTTCTGGCATCATCATTATAAATTCATTTAAGTGTCTACATGATACAAAATCATTAGTAAAATTACCTTTGTTATCAATTAAAGCATTTGCTTGAGCAATTACATATCGAGATTCATCAATAGCAGATAAATAATCTATTTCAGATGTGACTTTAGAATTAACGACTTTTCTGTAAGGAGTTTCAAGGAAACCATAGTTGTTAGTTCTAGCAAAAACAGCTAGTGAATTAATTAATCCTATATTTGGTCCTTCTGGTGTTTCTATTGGGCAAAGTCTCCCATAATGCGTTGGGTGAACATCTCTAACTTCAAAACCTGCTCTTTCTCGGGTCAAACCACCTGGGCCTAATGCTGAAATTCTTCTTTTATGAGTAATTTCAGATAAAGGATTATTTTGATCCATAAATTGTGATAATGGACTAGAGCCAAAAAATTCTTTTATTGCCGCAATTACAGGCTTAGTGTTCATTAACTCCTGTGGCATTAATCCTTCTGATTCAGCTATTGTTAATCTTTCTTTTATTGCTCTTTCAACTCTAACTAATCCTACTCTATAAACATTTTCAACCATTTCACCAACAGATCTTACTCTTCTATTTCCTAAATGATCGATATCATCAACAGTGCCGTTCCCATTTCTTATGTTTATAAGTTCCTTAAGAACATCAATAATATCCTGCTTATCAAGAACTCCTGTAAAATTATTTTTTAAACCTAAACGAGCATTAAACTTCATCCTACCAACTTCTGATAAATCATATCTTTCTTCAACAAAAAATAAATTCGAAAATAAAGTTGATGCTGTGTCTTTCGTAGGAGGCTCTCCTGGTCTCATCATTTTATATATCTCAACTTGGGCTTCGTACGGACTCGAAGATGGATCAATTAAAAGAGTATTAGACATATATGGACCATTATCAATTTCATTGGTAAATAAAATTTTAAAACTATCTATACTTATTTTTTTAATTAACTCTATATTTTCATTATCTATAACAGTATTTACAGGTAATAAGATTTCTCCAGTTTCCTGGTCAACTAAATCTTGACCAAAAATTTTTCCACATAAATACTCTTGGCTAATGGGAAGATAATCAATTTTTGCTTCTTGTAGCATTTTAACATGTCTTGCATTAAAAATTTTTCCAGATTCAATAATTACTTTATTTTTAATTTTTATTTCATCAACAGCAAGAGTACCTTTAAGTCTTTCAGGAACAAGTTTTAGTTTAAAAGTATTTTTTTCTATTTTTACTTCATCTTTATCAAAAAATAAATCAATTATTTCTGCCGTTTCATAGCCAAGTGCTCTTAATATAATTGTCGCTGGTAATTTTCTTTTTCTATCAATCCTTGCAAATAAAGCATCTTTCGCATCAAATTCAAAATCAAGCCATGATCCACGATAAGGAATTATTCTTGCAGCGTATAATAACTTTCCAGTTGAATGAGTTTTGCCTTTGTCATGATCAAAAAATACTCCTGGCGATCTATGTAATTGGGACACTACAACTCTTTCTGTACCATTAATTACAAAAGAACCTTTCTCAGTCATTAATGGTATTTCACCCATAAAAACTTCTTGTTCTTTTATATCTTTTACCTTTTCAAAATTTTCTCTTTCACATATAACTAATCTTGTTGTAACTTTTAACGGGGCTGCATACGTTAGTCCTCTTAAAATACATTCATTAACGTTAAATAGCGGAGTACCAATACTATAATCAACATATTCAAATCTAATATGACCTGAATGACTTATTATTGGAAAAATAGATTTAAATGCTGCATTTAAACCCGAAGCATTTCTACTTTTAAAATTATCTTCGATACAAAGAAACTTATCATAAGAATTAATTTGAATATTAAGCATCGGAGGAATAGCAATTACTTGTTTACTTTTTCCAAAATTTTTTCTAATTCTCTTTCTTTCTGTATATGAATATGCCATTTTAACCTTCTATTTTTAAATTCAAAAACGCCTACCAGCAATATATTATTACTTGTATGACTTAAGCTTATATTTTATATAAGAAAATTAACTAAGCTCAACTGTTGCTCCAGCTTCCTCTAATTGTTTCTTAATTTCATCAACTTCATTTTTTGAAGTATTTTCTTTTACTACAACAGGGGCACTTTCTACCATATCTTTAGCTTCTTTTAATCCAAGTCCTGTAACAGCTCTTACTACTTTAATAACAGCAACTTTATTTGCTCCAAAACTAGTCATTTTAACTGTAAACTCAGTTTTCTCTTCAGCTTGTTCTGCTGGCGCAGATGCTGCTGGTGCTGCTGCTACAGCTACAGATGCCGCTGAAACACCAAATTTATCTTCCATTGCAGAAATAAGTTCGACAACATCCATTACACTCATTTTTGAAATTGATTCTAATATATCTTCTTTTGTAACTTCCATTTTAATCTCCTAAATTTTGTTAATTTTGCTCTAATTTAATTTTATATGCTGAAAGTGTTTGTACTAACTTTAAATTTGGCGCTGATAGTGTTCTAACAAATTTTTCAATTGGTAATTTAATTACTGCCATTAGCATACTTATAGCTTGATCTTTACTTGGTAATGAAGCAATTTGACTTAATTTTTCAATTTCAACTAGCTGACCATTAACTACTATAACTACTGGCTTTAAAAATTCATTATGTTCTCTAAAATCATTAACTAGTTTTGCAGCTGAACCCAAATTTTCATTTGAAAATGAAAATATTAATGGTCCTTGTAGCGATGAAGTCATACATTCAAAACTCGTATCTTTCATAGCAATCTTTGCAAGAGTATTTTTTATAACTTTTACATCTACACCTAGTTCTCTTGCTTTACTTCTAAATAAAGATAGTTGGCTTACTGTTAAACCTCTATACTCTGAGGCTACTACAGATTGAGCTTTTATTGCAATTTCAGCTATTTCTTTAACAATATCTTTTTTTTCACTAATATTTAACGCCACTTTGTTACTCCAGCTTATATATACTTTTAAGTATAATTATCTACGTAGGCGATTAAGTATTTACATACTCCTACGGTCTTTGACAGTTGCAAACTAAAACAACTTCACAAAGTCTATATATACGAGGACTGATCTATTAAAAGACTAGGCCCCATTGAAGAAGATAATGATATCTTCTTTAAATATTTTCCTTTAGCAGAAGAAGGCTTTACTCTAATTATTTCCATAATTAAAGCTTTTAAATTTTCTGCTAATTTTTCTTCTGCAAATTCTACCTTGCCTATCGAACAATGTACAATACCAGATTTATCATTTCTATATTGAATTTGTCCAGATTTTGCATTAATCACAGCTTTTTCAACATCTTTTGTCACAGTTCCAACTTTTGGATTCGGCATCAAACCTTTTGGACCAAGTATTTGCCCTAGAGGGCTAACAATTTTCATTGTATCAGGAGTAGCGATAATAATATCGTAATCAAATTCACCTTTTTTTACCATATCAACTAAATCTTCCATACCAACAATATCTGCTCCTGCTTCTGTTGCTTTTTTTGCCTCATCTCCTTCACAAAAAACTGCTACTTTGACTTTTTTACCTGTACCATTTGGAAGCACTAACGATCCTCTTACATTTTGGTCAGATTTCTTTGCATCTATTCCCAAGTTTATGCTTACATCTAAAGATTCTATGAATTTTACAGAAGATTTATCTTTTAAAAGCTTAATAGCTTCAATATCTTGATATAATTTATTTTTTTCAAGATCTTTATAACACTCTTTCATTCTTTTTGATTTTAAATTACTCATAATATATCGAAACCTTTTTTATTTTTCTAAATCAATTCCTATACTTCTTGCAGTGCCTGAAATAATTTTGACCGCCGCCTCTAATGAGTTAGCATTTAAATCTTCCATTTTAATTTTTGCTATTTCTTTTACTTGCTCTAGTGTAACTGTTCCAACTTTTACAGAATTTGGTTTTGAGCTTCCTTTTTCTATACCTGCAGCTTTTTTCAGCATTGTAGCAGCAGGAGTTGTTTTAATAATAAAATCATAACTCTTGTCACTGAATACAGAAATAATTACCGGTACTTTCACTCCTTTTTCAAGTTTTTCTGTTCTTGCATTAAATGTTTTGCAAAAATCTGGGATATTCAGTCCATGCTGTCCAAGTGCTGGACCAACTGGAGGACTTGGATTAGCTTCTCCAGCTTTTATTTGTAATTTTATATATGCATCAATTCTTTTTTTTGGTTTTGCCATTTTTTACCCTTTTTCAACTTGGCCAAATTCTAATTCAACTGGAGTAGATCTTCCAAATATTTGAACAGCAACTAGCATTCTATTTTTTTCGTAATTCACTTCTTCAACTACACCATTAAAGTCATTAAACGGACCATCTGTCACTCTAATAACTTCACCTGGTTCATATAAAATCTTATGTTTAGGTTTATCTGTACCTTCTTGAACTCTATTTATTATTTTATCAGCATCTGCATCACTTATAGGTGATGGTTTGGCCGATGAACCACCTATGAAACCAAGGACTTTAGGCGATTTTTTTACTAAATGCCAAGTAAGATCATTCATTTCCATTTGAACTAAAACATAACCGGGAAAGAATTTTCTCTCACTTTTATGCCTTTGTCCATCTTTCATTTCAACAACTTCTTCTGTTGGGATCAATATTTCCCCAAACATATTAGACATCCCTTCCATCTCTATTCTTTCTAAAAGAGATTTCTTTACCTGATTTTCATATCCGGAATGTGCATGAATTACAAACCATTTTAACGACATAATTTATTTACCTGCAATCAACAAAATTTATGCTAATAAAAACTTTATACCTGCTCCTAAAAGCTTATCTAACAACCACAACAAAATAGACATTATTATGATAACTATAAATACTATAACAGTTGTTTGAATAACTTCTGCTTTAGTAGACCAAATAACTTTTTTTAATTCTACTCTAGCATCATAACCAAATACTCTTAAATCTTTAATTTTTTTTGTATTAAATAATATAACAAAGTCAATTAAAACTATTGCAGTCAATCCCAAAACTCTGTAAATAAATGGGTATTGGTCAAAATAATAAAATGCTATTACCGAAGTAAAAAATAGTACTCCTGCTAATATCCATTTTACTAAATCATTTTTGTTTGTATCTACGTCCACTTTATCTAAAATCATAATCCTTATTTCTGGCAGGCCAGGAGGGAATCGAACCCCCAACCTCCGGTTTTGGAGACCGATGCTCTACCAATTGAGCTACTGGCCTATATTTAAAAACCAAAAAAAGCGAGAGGATAATCCTTTCGCTTATATTTTTTATTAACAAAAAGTATTACTCAATAATTTTGGTAACTACTCCGGCTCCAACAGTTCTCCCGCCTTCACGAATTGCAAATTTTAATCCTTGTTCCATAGCTACTGGGGCAATTAGCTCAACTGTCATTTTAATATTATCACCTGGCATTACCATTTCAACTCCTGATGGTAAAGTTGCAGCTCCAGTAACATCTGTTGTTCTAAAATAAAACTGCGGTCTATATCCATTAAAAAATGGAGTATGTCTTCCACCCTCATCTTTACCTAATATATAAACTTCACATTCATACTTAGTATGAGGTTTTATAGAACCTGGTTTACATAGTACTTGGCCACGTTCCACATCTTCTCTTTTTGTTCCTCTTAATAGAACACCAACATTATCTCCTGCTTCTCCCCTATCAAGTAATTTTCTAAACATTTCAACGCCAGTGCAAACTGAATTCTGAGTATCTTTTATACCACATATTTCAACAGGATCATTAACATTTATAATACCTCTTTCAATTCTTCCTGTTACAACTGTTCCTCTTCCAGATATTGAGAATACGTCTTCAACTGGCATCAAGAAGGGACCATCTATTACTCTTACTGGTTGTGGGAAAAAATCGTCCATAGCTTTTACTATTCCTTCAATAGACGGTGTACCTATTGGAGATGCGTCTCCTTCCAATGCTTTTAATGCAGATCCACTTACAAATGGTATATTATCTCCATCAAACTCATATGAGGTTAATAATTCTCTAATTTCCATCTCTACTAGTTCTGTTAATTCAGCGTCATCTACTTGATCAGCTTTATTTAAATATACGACGATATTGGGAACACCAACTTGACGCGCCAAAAGAATATGCTCTTTGGTTTGAGGCATTGCACCATCTGCTGCACTTACGACCAAAATAGCTCCATCCATCTGAGCTGCACCTGTTATCATATTTTTAACATAATCTGCATGGCCAGGACAATCTACGTGAGCATAATGACGAGCAGCTGATTGATACTCAACATGAGCTGTAGCAATTGTTATTCCTCTTGCTCTCTCTTCAGGAGCATTATCAATATTATGATAATCTTTAAATTCTCCACCATATTTTTCAGACATTACTTTTGTAATCGCCGCTGTAAGAGTTGTTTTACCATGATCAACATGACCAATGGTTCCTACATTCATATGTGGTTTTGATCTATCAAATTTTACTTTTGCCATTTTTATCGCCCTCCGCGACCTAATCTTACTTACATACCTTAATATATTTTTTTATGGAGCCCATAACCGGATTTGAACCGGTGACCTCTTCCTTACCAAGGAAGTGCTCTACCTACTGAGCTATATGGGCGTGATTGTATACTGTTTTTAGTAAGATTGCTCTAAAATTTTCTACTTTATTTTTGGAGCGGGTGACCGGGATCGAACCGGCATCATCAGCTTGGAAGGCTGAGGTTCTACCATTGAACTACACCCGCAAAAAAATATCTTACTAAACAACATAACGCCTAATTCTTTAAATTTAAAGAACAAGTAATGTAAAAGGTTCACATTAAGTAATATTCTAACAAATATATAAAAATATAGCAGTAAATGGTGGAGGGGGGAGGATTCGAACCTCCGAAGGCATAGCCAGCAGATTTACAGTCTGCCCTCGTTGGCCACTTGAGTACCCCTCCAATAAGCCGAGAATTTTGAAGTACACGAAGATAGTAGTCAATGAAAATATTAACAAACATATAACTTTGATTATAAAAATATTAAATATATACTTTGAGAAATGATTGCACATAAATATTTCACTTATATTGAAAAAATACTTCTAGCTATTTTACTAATTGCTACAATACTTGCAGTTTTTCAAGAAATCCTAAAAATTTATTCTTATGGGGTTATTGGTCTCGCGGAAATTCTTTTATTATTTATTTTTCTTGAAGTAATAGGAATGATAAAAGAATATTACATAGAAAATAGAATCTCAATTTCTCATCCAATTTTTATCGCAATAACTGCATTAGCTCGTTTAATTATTCTTCAAAGAAAAGATTTTGAACCTTCAATATTGATTTATGAGGCTGGGGCTATTTTAATCTTATCTATAGCAATTTTAACTTTAAGGGCAAGAAAACATTCATTCTTTAGACCAGAATTATCTAAGTTTAAAGATAATTAATTACAAGTATTCACATAAAAAAAATTTAAAATAGTTAATTAAGACTATTATTTTTTATTTATTAAAATATTTTTTATACACATGAAACATAATTGTACCAATAAATATTGCTACAATTAAATTTATAAAAACAATTAATAAAATTACTGTTAATACAGTGAATATATCAATTTTTGATTTAGAATTCATTTCTAAAAAGAACTTAAAATCAATAATATCAAAACCAATTTTTAACAATATTGCAGCTAATACTGCTAAAGGTATCAATAACGCATAATCACTAAATATACCCAATATCAATATCAAAACAAATGAATGGATTAATCCGGAAAATGGCGTTGTCCCACCACATTGAATATTTACAACTGTCCTCATTGTAGCGCCAGCGCCTGCTAAACCCCCAAAAAATCCAGAAAACATATTTCCAATACCTTGACCTATTACTTCTTTATTTGGCATATGTTTTGTATTAGTCATATCATCCGCAACAAGCGATGTTAATAAGCTATCAATTACACCAAGAAGCGCTAACAGCACTGAGAAATATATTATTTCAGGTAGTTCTTCCAAAGTTGGTATATATATTGAGATATACGGAATACCAGTAGGTATAGTTCCAATTAACTCTTGATTTGTAAAATAAAGACTCGTAAGCAAAGTCCCTAAAAACAAAGCAATGAGTGGTCTTGGACAATATAAATCTATTTTTTTTGGAAAAAATATAACAACAAATAATCCAATTAAACCGACAATCAAAGAATCAATTTTAAAATCAAAAATATTTTGTAATTTTAATAAAGATGAAGTAACCGTGCCTTCAGAGCCAAGCCCTAATATTACCGGAATTTGCAAGCTAATAATAATTATACCTATTCCAGTCATAAAACCCGTTATAACTGAATCTGGTATTTTTTTGACATATTCTCCTAGTCTACTTAAACCAAAAAATATTTGAATTAAACCAGAAAGAGAGATAATAAAAAAAACAATTTCTACATTTTTATCGAAGTATAAAAATATTGAAGCAACAAAAACTGTCATCGGGCCAGTTGGTCCAGAAATTTGGCATGGAGTCCCCCCAAATAAGCTGGCAAAAAAACCAACAATTATCGCACCATATAAACCTGCTAGTGGACCTAAACCAGATGCTATGCCAAATGCTAAAGCCAAGGGTAATGCAACTACCGCTGCTGTAAGACCACCAAAGAAATCATTTCGAATATTATTTAATTTAAATCCGTGAAATAATTTCATAATTCTTAAAATTTAAAATCAAGATGTTAACTTAATAACTCTAACATCTCGGTAGTATATGTAAATTTTTCTCTAGGTTTTCTTTTTATTTGACCATTAGCAACTTCGTGCTTATCTATAATTTCCCATTCAATAAAATTTATATATCTTACTTTTTTTAAAGAGAGAATTTCATGAATTTTTTTATTTCCTAATTTTTCTTTATTATTATTTAGTCTTTCTAAATCTTTCATTAACTCGTCAATAGTTTCATTAGCACATGCTTTATTTGTACCGATAATTCCGCTTGGTCCTCTTTTAATCCACCCTGCTGTATAAAGCTGAGGAACCACCACCTTACTTTCATTATTCTCAATTACTCTACCTTTATCGTTTGGTATTACACCCCATGCATCATGAAATGGGACGCCTTGCAAAGCAATTCCTTTATATCCAATACTTCTAAAAAGGAGACCTGCTTCAAGCTCTTCAAATTCTCCTGTACCTCTTGCTGACTGCTTAAAAGGCTGACCTGTAAGTTCATTTTTTTCAAATCTTACTTTCTCAAGTTTTTTGTTACCTTTAAGTTCTACGGGACTTCTTAAAAATTGTATATTACACTTTTTAGGTTTTATATACGGCTTTGTCCATGGAAATTGTCTTGCTTTATGTGCTTTTTTCTCTTCAGCATAACTACAAAATAATTCGTAAATTTTTCTAGAAGCCCTTCCATTTCTATCAG
>CAXNNI010000021.1:0-10192 GCA_964203715.1 Gammaproteobacteria bacterium | reverse complement strand
TCCTCTAATGGCATTATCGTTGAAAAAACCGGAATCAAAGCCTCCTAGTATTCTTTTATAATCAAATCCGCCTAGCTCCAAGGAAAGATCTTCTTTTTTTACGGCGCTTGGCGTTTTAGTTAATATATTAATAGTACCGCCAATAGCATCAGACCCATAAAGTGCAGATCCAATTCCTCTTATGACTTCTAATCCACCTGAGCCTGGAATATTAACAACATAAAGGCCATTGTGATTAAAATTACCAGTTGCTATTATTGGAATGCCATCTTCTAAAAATAAATAGACAGGACTAGTAGTATAGCCTTGTCTAATATTAACAACAGAGCCTTCACCATTAGTTATGTTAACAGCGACTCCAGGAATTTGATTCATAATTTCCTGAGGGTGAGATGGTTTAACAAGGTTAATATTTTTTTGAGATATCACAGAAACTGCGCTGGGTGTTTCAGACAATAAGTTTTCTTCTCTGGTTAGTGTTGTTGTAAAAGATTTCTTAATTTCAATAATAATTGGAGTAATTGGTATTATATCTGAAGGATTTTTTTGGCTTGCAAAAGAACAAGAAAAATAATAAGAAATAAGAAATAAAAGTGTAAAAAAAATTTTTTTAAACATTTTAAACATTTTAAAAATTGAAGAAAATTAAGAAATTTTAAATTAATTTTGATTCTTACTTAAAAGATAGATTTAATTAATTCTTAATAGATTATTTTTTTTACTTGTTGAAATTTATTTTTTAACTTTTTTTGGTTTTTTTGTTTCTTTTTTTTTGTCTTTATTAGCCATATTTATCTCCAGTTTTTTAATAATTATTTAATATCTTAGTTATTGTAATTCATCTTAATATACAATATTTTTTTAAAAACTACAAAAACAATTAACAGGTTAAAAAAAATCTATTGAATATTTGAATATTTTTTAAATTAGCTTTATTTCACTCTATTAGCATTCGCTTCTCACATGGCAATATAGACTTCGCCTACTCAGAATCAATTACATAAATAAAATATAGCATCAGAGCCAAAGATAAACTATAAAAATAAGAATACTTTTTTGTTGAATAAAGTAATTGATATTAACAAGGCAAAAACGAAGTGGTGGCTCGGGGCAGAATTGAACTGCCGACACGAGGATTTTCAGTCCACTGCTCTACCAACTGAGCTACCAAGCCAAATCTTCTATAATTTTTCAAAAAAAGTGAGTATACAACTAATGTTGCAATAGATGAAGGGAAGTTTTTCATAACCTTATAGCTAAATATTATATTTATTTTTACATTTATATAAGATTATGCCAATATAATGTTATTATTATACCTATAGAAATAATATATTTTTCAATAAAATCAATAATTTATTATTAAAATAAAGTATAAAAAATCTTTAAAAAAAAGTATTTTTTTATAGTAAAAAACAATAGAATTGATAGTGTTAAAGATTAAAAATTAACAATTTTTGAGGATAATAATATGATTAAATTTTTAGAGTTTAGCAAAAAATTTTTTGCTACATTTCTTGCAGTAACTGTAATACCTGTGCTTGCTTTTGCTGACAGTCATTTACCAGCAGAAGCAGGAGAAGCAGCTGCTGAAGTAGTTACTAAAGTCGCTTCTTATGGTTTACAAGGAAATGATTATGTTGGGGTTACTTTTTGGATAATTTCAATGGCAATGGTTGCATCAACTGTATTCTTTATCGTGGAGAGAGATAGAGTAAGTGCTAAGTGGAAAACATCTCTTACAGTATCTGCTCTAGTTACTTTGATAGCTGCAGTGCATTATTTTTATATGAGAGATGTATGGGTTCATAGTGGAGAATCTCCAACAGTATTTAGGTATATAGATTGGTTGTTAACAGTTCCATTGTTAATGATTGAATTCTATTTCATATTAGCAGCTGTTACTAAAGTATCTTCTGGAATTTTCTGGAGATTATTAGTTGGTACATTAGTAATGTTAGTAGGCGGATACTTAGGTGAAGCTGGAATGTTAACAGTAATGACAGGCTTTATTATCGGAATGATAGGATGGTTATATATTTTATACGAAATCTTTGCTGGTGAAGCTTCTAAAGCTAATGCTTCTAGTGGTAGTGCAGCATGTCAAACAGCTTTTGGTGCATTACGTTTAATTGTAACAATAGGTTGGGCTATTTATCCTCTAGGTTATTTTTTAGGTTATTTAGGTGGTGGTGCAGACGCTGCAACATTAAATATAGTTTATAACCTAGCTGACTTTGTTAATAAGATCGCTTTTGGTCTAATTATTTGGTCAGCAGCTGTAACAGAATCTGCGTAAGCGAAGTTTTTTTAATTAATTTAAAGGCTCGCTGTGATAGTGAGCCTTTTTTTTTACTTTAATATACACATATGAAAAAAATAGTTGTTATAGGTTCAGGCTTCGGAGGACTTTCAATCGCTTCCAGACTAAGAAGTAAAGGCTTTAATATTTTATTAATTGAAAAGCAACCTGACTTGGGAGGGAGGGCGCGAACTTTTTTGCACAATGGTTATAAGTATGATGCTGGGCCTACAGTAATAACTGCCCCTTATTTAATAGATGAGCTTTTTTTAATTCATGAAGAAAAATTAAAAGATTATGTAAATTTACTGCCTGTAAAACCCTGGTATCGCTTTTTATTTGATGATGGTGAATTTTTTGATTATGGAGGTAAATTAACAAGTACCACCAAGGAAATAAAATTAAAATATGGATATGAAGTCGCATGTTCATATTTAAAATTATTAAAACACAGCAAGAGAATATTTAATAAAGCTTTTATTGAATTAGCAGATCAGCCATTTGAAACATTTTTTAGTATGGTAAAGCATTTACCAGAGTTAATAAAAATAAGATTTGATAGATCCGTTTATAAAACTGTAGATAAATATATTCGAAATAAAAATTTAAACCAAGCACTTAGTATGCATCCATTATTAGTCGGAGGTAATCCATATAGTACAACTTCAATATATTTATTAATTCAATATTTAGAGTGGAAATGGGGTGTTTTTTACTCTGAGGGTGGAACAGGAAAAATTATTGAAGGACTAGCAAAGCTACTGCTAAAAAAAGATGTAGAAATAAAAAAAAATATAGAAGTAAATAAAATAATTTTAAAAAAAAAAAGAGTAGTAGGTGTTGAAACATCGATAGGTATAATTAATTGCGATGGGGTTGTATGTAATTCTGATCCAACTTATACATATAAAAATTTATTAAACTATAAGTCAAATAAAATATCTATTAACTTTAATTTAAAGCATTCTATGAGCTTATTTGTATTATATTTTTCAACAAAAAAATTATACAAAGACGTAAAACATCATACTATAATTTTTAGTAAAAGACATTACGAGTTACTAAACGATATATTTAATAAAAAAATATTTATCAATGATCCTAGTATGTATCTTCATAGACCAGGAGCAACAGATCCTTCTATGATACAAAAAGGTAATGACACATTTTATGTTTTAGCACCAGTATCTAATAATCTAGGAAATATTGATTGGGATAAAAGAAGTGATGAGTTTTCATCTAAAATAATTAGTATATTGCAAGAAAAAATAATGCCGGATCTTGAAAAAAACATTGTTGATAGTTTTTACATAACCCCAAATTATTTTGAAAATGAAATGAACACATTTGCTGGAAGTGGTTTTGGGATACAGCCTACTTTCTTACAATCAGCATATTTTAGATATGGAAATAAAGCTGTTGAAACTGAAGGTTTGTATTTTGTAGGAGCAAGCACACACCCAGGAGCTGGGATACCTGGGGTATTGTCTTCATCAAAAGTGACAGAGAAATTAATTTTGAGAGATTATGGGTATAGTAAATAACAAATATATTTTATATAAGTATAGTAAGTCTTTTTTTTGGGCGAGTAATTTTTTACCAAAATACAAATTAAGAAAAGTTATTAATATTTATTCATTTTGTAGAATTAGAGATGACATTGTCGACGAGGGTTTAATTCTAGAAAATTTAAAAGAATATAAAAATCTCTTAAAAATTATAAAGTCTTATGGAATTAATAAATTATTAATTAATCAACTCATAGATGGAATACATTCAGACGTAAAATTTGAAAGATATAAAAGTTATCATGAATTAATAAGATATTGTTATAAAGTTGCAGGAGTAGTTGGTTTGATGATGTTTCATGTTCTTGAAATTAAGAATGAAAAAGCAAAGTGTTTTGCTATAGATTTAGGGATTGCTATGCAGTTAACAAATATTGCAAGAGACTTAATGGAAGATTTTAAAAAAAATAGAATATATATTCCAATCGATACTGGAATAAATGAAGAAATTTTAAATAATTTAAATATAGATAATAAAAATAAAATAATAAAAATTATTCAAGATCTTATTTTGAAAGCAAATATATATTATAAAAGTTCACTAAATGGTATTAGATATATACCAATAAAATCACGTTTATCAATTTTAGTAGCGTTAAGGCTATATCAAGGCATAAGTAATAAAATAAATAATACAGGGTTTAAATTTTTGACTGAAAATATTTATTTAACAAAAAATGAAATAATATTAATTACTATAAAAACTATAATAGAATTTTTATTTTTTTTTATATTACCTGTTCACAGTAAAGATCATAATAATAATTTACATAAACCATTGATGGAATTAATAGATGCCCATAAGCACTAAATTTGATTATATAATAATTGGAGCTGGGTGCGCTGGACTAAGTTTAGCTTATAGACTATTAGAAAAAAATTATAAGATATGCATTCTTGAGAGTAGCGACAATATAAATAGTAAGAATAAGCTATGGTCTTTTTGGGATACATACAAGCATCCATTTTCACATCTTGTTAAAAAAAAATGGAAACAACTATTAATAAAAAACGAACTCGAATCAATAAGAATTGACTGCAGTAAATATAATTATCAAACTATAGATTCTCATAATTTTAATAATTACGTTTTAGATAATATCAAGTTATCAAAAAATATTAATATAGTTTTTTCCGAGAAAGTTAATGATATATATAAAAATTATAACGATATTGTACTAATTACAAATAACAACAAATATTGTTGTAATCACGTATTTGATAGTAGGCCAAATAAAATTATAGTAAATATGCGACAACAGTTTTTTGGAGCATATATAGAGTCAAAAAAACAAATATTTAATGAAAGTTTACCAGTATTCATGGATTTTTCTAATGTAAAAAATAAATTACATTTTGTATATTTATTACCATTTTCAAAAAATGAAGCATTAGTGGAATCAACATATTTTTCTTCTCAAAAAGAGAGCAATCTATTAGATGAGTATTACATCAATGAATATATGCAAAAAAATTTTATAAATAATGAATATTTTATAAAAAGTATAGAAGTTGGCTCTATCCCAATGGATGTAGATATAAATAGCTTGTCTGAAAAATATATTACAATGATTGGGAGTTATTCTGGTGTTACAAGAGCAAGTACAGGATATACATTTATTAATATTCAGAGACAAGCAGACTTTATAGTAAAGCAAATATTAAATAATAAAAATAAATATAATAAAAAAAAATACTTCCACCCCTATATTTTGAGAAAAATGGATAAAATATTTTTAGAAATAATTAAAAAAAAACCCGAATATATTAAAAAAGTATTAATGTCCATGTTTAGAGGTAAGAAACATAATTCACAAATAAGATTTCTTTCGGACATCCCAACTTTTTTAGATATTATAAAAATAATATTATATATCCCAAAAAAAAAGTTTATAAAGTACCTCATAGGATTAAAAGAATAAAAAATGTTAGAAAAATTAAATAATTGTCAAAAAAAACTATTTATATTTTTAAGTATAATAAGTTTTTTATTATTTTTTTTAACGAATACAAAAGTAAGTTTGCAAATCCAAATATATATTTTATTTGTTTTAGTATCTATAATGGGTATACCTCATGGTTTTTTTGATTTCTTTATTGGGAAAAAAATATTTTTTAAATATACAAATAAGTGGTTGTTATTATTTATATTTTTATATCTTTTAATATCAATTATATATCTTTTATATTGGATATATTTTCCAAAATTTTCACTAATTTTTTTCTTGCTAATAGCTTTATTCCACTTTGGATTTGAAGATTATAATTATATGAGAAAAGGTAAAATAGTTTATATGAATATGAATATTATTATTAAAGGGACTATTATAGTGTTTACGCCTATTTTATTTCACAATGACCAAGTAAGTATTTTATTTAATATTTTAATTGATAGTTTTATTCCAAGTATTGAACTTAGTTTTATACAAAAATTACTTTTTTCTACCATATCTATGGTATATATTTTATTTGAAAAAGATAAAAGTTATCTTACTAAAATTGAAGGATTAATATGTTTTTTTAACTTTGTTTTTTTGCCGCCATTAATTTCTTTCACACTTTATTTTTGTTTTTTGCATTCAATAAAGCACTTTTTTGAGTCAATATATATGTCTAGTTATGTTCCAGAAGACATTAATATTAAAAATTTTTTATAGTTAATTATTTTTTCTTCATTCATTATTTCTGCAATTATAGTTGGTTTTTTGTCAAGTATCTTCAACATGTCTATTGATATAGCAATAATAAAATTTGTATTTATAGTACTAGCATGTTTAACCTTACCCCATATTATATTTAATATTTTTACTTTTAAGCGCAAGTAAAATTTATTCTGGATTAAAATCTTTTGGTAACTCAGAGCCTCCTTCGAAAAAAAATTTTTCCATTTCTTCCTCTAAAAATTTTCTGGCTTTAGGTTCTATCGGTGTGAGTCTGTATTCATTTATAAGCATTGTCATATGTTTCAACCATAAACCCCATGCTTCTTTTGATATACTAGTAAAGATTTTTTTGCCTAATTCTCCAGGGTAAGTTGGTCTATCAAGACCTTCTGCTTCTTTATTTAATTTTTTACACATTATTATTCGCATTATTTATTTCCTCTAATAATTTTTTAATAATTATAATTACTGGTCTTGGAGATCCAATCTTATCATAAATATTTTTCCAATAATAATGATCAATATTAATTTCTTTTTTTGAATGTACTTTTAATACATCAATATCATATGTTAAATGCGTAAGTTTGCTTTTAATTTTGCAATATAAAAAAACTTTTTTTGAAAAATTATTCTCATTTATAAATTCTGTGTATTCTTTTTTTTTACTAAAATTTGGAAAGTTCCATAAATTTGACCATATACTTTTTTGCGAATTTTTTTTCATAAGTACTAAATTTTTATTTTTATTATTTTGAATAACTAAAAAAAATAGTTTAATAATATTTTTCTTATTTTTTTTATGAATTTTTTCTGGAATTAAGTCTGTTAATTTTAATTTATTCGACCTACAACACAATTTTACAGGGCATATATTGCACAAAGGTTTTTTTTTAATGCAAACTAAAAACCCTAAATCCATTATAGATTGCGAGTAAATATTATTTTTTCTCGAAGGTAAAAGTAATTCAGAAATTTTCCACAAATTATTTTCTGAATTATTTAAACCGCGTAATGCAAAATATCTTTTTATTATTCTTTTAACATTTCCATCTAGTATTGGGTATTTTTCATTAAATGCTAGAGATAAGATAGCACCTGCTGTGGATCTTCCAACTCCTGGGAGACTTAAAATATCATTATACTTTTTTGGAAATATACAACTATATTGATTTTTTAATATTTGAGATGATTTATATATATTTGCTGCACGTCTATAATATCCTAAACCAGACCATAATTCTAAGATATCATCAAGTTTTGCATTTGATAAATCTTCTATATTTTTATATTTTTCAATAAACTTATTATAAAATGGAATTACTGTTTGCACTTGTGTTTGTTGCAGCATAATTTCTGAAATCCATATTTTATAAGGATTTATATTTATTTGCCACGGTAAATCATGTCTTCCATTTTTTTTATGCCAAGAAATTAAATTTTTTGAAAATATATTAAAATAATTCTTATTTAGCTCTTTTCCATTCACCTGTATTGCCACCTTTTTTTGACTCTAGCTGAATATCTGTAATTACCATACTTTTATCAATAGATTTGCACATATCATAAATGGTTAATAAAGCAATTTGAATTGCAGTAAGAGCTTCAATTTCAACTCCAGTTTTACCTGAGGTTGTTACTATCGCTTGGCAATATACATTTTTTTTTAATAAGTTAATTTTAAAAATTATATCTACAGAAGATAAGTTAATATTGTGGCATAAAGGAATTAATTGTGAAGTTTTTTTTGAAGCCATTATTGCTGCGATTCTAGCAATACCAAGAACATCACCCTTTTTATGGCTTCCTTCTTTTATTTTTTTTATAGAAGCAGTAGACATAAAAATTTTTCCACTAGCAATAGCTGTTCTATCTGTGATAGTCTTATTTTTAATATCTACCATATGAGCATCACCAGATTTTGTGAAATGTGTTAAATTTTTTTTCATTGATGTTTTTAGTTTTTTTATTTATTGATAGTTTATCAAATTATGAAAATAAAAGTAATTTACTTGGCAAAAATATGTGAAGATATAGGCAAAAGTGAAGAAATTATCGAGTTATTAGGTTCTGAGTCAAAAATAAAAGATATATATTTAAAACTTGGGTTAGGTAATTTAAATTATAAAATTTACGCTGCTAAAAATTTAGAACATGCAAATTTTGAATCTTCCATAAATGATAATGATGAAATTGCGTTTTTTCCAACAATTACTGGGGGATAATTTTATTTTAATAAAATAAAAGCACTTATATTTTCTCTTTGAACATGAAGTACGATTTGAGAGTCATTTTTTCCAGAGACTATCTCAAGATCGCTAACTTTTTGAACTGGAATATTATTTACAGATAATATTATATCGTTCGGTCTGAGTCCAGCTATGTAAGCATAACTATCTTTATTAATTTGAATTATTCTTAAACCACTTGTAATCTCATTTTTATGCATATTATCATTAATTTCTTTGAAAGTAATTCCGGCTAACCTCGAATTAATTTTTAAATTATTTATTTGTGCTTTTTCTGGAGCCGTTATTTTTACTTGAGTAATAAAGATTTTTCCTTTTCTACTTAATTCCATTGAAATAGTACTATTTAATTTTAGAAGACCTATCTCATTTCTCATAGCAAAAACATTGCCAATATTTTTATTATTAATTTTTAATACCACATCTCCAATCTTGATTTTTGCAATATCAGCAGGAGAGTCTTTTTTTACCTCAGTTATTATTACTCCATTATTTTTTTTTATTTCAAATGCTTTGGCTAGGTCTTCAGTTAAATCTTGCGCGCTAACTCCAAGATACCCTCTTTTAACTTCACCATATTTTATTAATTGTTCTGTAATATCAAGAGTCATATTTATAGGTATCGCTAATCCTATGCCAACGCTTCCAGCCGCGCCCTTTGAGCCAATTATGGCAGTATTTATACCTACAAGTTCTCCTTTTAAATTAACTAGAGCACCACCAGAATTTCCTGGATTTATAGATGCATCTGTTTGTATAAAATTTTCATAAGCTTCAATTCCTAAGCCAGATCTTCCTAGCGCACTCACTATTCCTGATGTAACAGTTTGCCCGATCCCAAAAGGATTGCCAATTGCAACAACAAAGTCTCCAACTCTTAGTTTTTCTGAATCTGCAAATTTTAAAGCTTTTAGATTTTTTGAAGGAATTTTTATTACAGCGATATCAGCAGCAGGGTCTGCCCCAACAAGTGTTGCCTTAAATTCTCTCCCATCACTTAATTTTACTTTTATATCACTAGCTTTTGCAATTACATGATTGTTTGTAACAATATAACCATTATTGCTATCAATAATTACTCCAGAACCAAGGCCTGATCTATTTTTATTATTAGTATTTTCTTCTTGTTTTGGAATATTAAGAAATTTTCTAAAAAAAGGGTCATCTAAAGATGAATTTTTTTCTTGCCCAATATTTCTAAAAGTGTATATATTTACCACAGCAGGCGTAACATTATCTAGCATGGGTGCTAGTGAGGGAATTTCTGAATTAAGTAGAATATTTGAATAGGAGCTTGTTACTGAAAACAGAAATAAAAAAAATAAAAATTTTTTTACAGTCAACATAATATTTTAATCTTTTTTTTCAAATTTTCCTAAATCTAAATTTTTCCTGACATTATCGGAGGTAAAT
>CAXNNI010000020.1:0-10202 GCA_964203715.1 Gammaproteobacteria bacterium | reverse complement strand
CCATTTGTCGTAGGTTCAAGTCCTACCGGGGCCACCAATAAGCATTGCTATAAAAATAATGTTATAATTTTTTATTATAATGAATACTATTAGCATTATTGTCATTGTCAAAAACGCTGAGGAGTTTGTTGAAAAAGCTCTGAAAAGTGCTATTTGGGCGAATGAAATTATAATTTTAGATTCTGGTAGTACAGATAAAACAATAGAAATTGCAAAAAAATATACTAAGCACATTAATGTTTCAAAAATTTGGTTAGGTTTTGGAGTGCAAAGACAAAATGCGCAAAAATTAGCTTCTAGCGATTGGATATTTATGCTCGATGCAGATGAAATCATTAGCGAAGAACTTAAAAGTTCAATAAAAAAAGCTATTAAGGAAGGTCCTGCTATATATCAAGTCAATAGATTAAGTAAAGCATTTGGAAAAGAAATTAAAC
Source organism: Gammaproteobacteria bacterium (assembly GCA_964203715.1). Taxonomy (GTDB): domain Bacteria; phylum Pseudomonadota; class Gammaproteobacteria; order Poriferisulfidales. Next base: position 9,765 of record CAXNNI010000020.1, on the reverse strand, counting down.
ACTCAGGTTGGTACCCAGATTGGATAAATAGATTGTATCCTAATAACTTAACATCCTATAATGATGCATTAGTTCACGAAACACTAATTATTCCAAAAAATTATAAGCCAATAAAAATCAGCGGAATCTTACATCATGAAACTTATAAAAATATGCGCGAATACTATCAAAAAATGAGTTTATATATAGATGGATGGAGTACTCAAAATGTTGATAAAAAAACTGGTGGTTATTTTATAGGTTTTTTTAGAGCTCAATGGGCATTTATAAAAATGTATATTTTGAAATTAGGTTTTCTTGATGGGTTTATAGGTTTGACTTTAGCTTTTCTAAGATATGAAACAACTTTAATGAAATATGTAGACTTAAAAATTAAAAAAAAAATTAAACCTTAATTGTTATCTTTATTTATTTTATTTTTAATATGATAAACACCAAAATATACAAGAGGTGTATCAAGTGCTGCTATCACCACCTTAAATATGTAACTAGCTATTATTATTTTTAAAATTAAATCCCACTGTAAATTAAGAGCAAAGTATAAAAAAATTGAATTAACTATAAAAGTGTCAACTAATTGAGAAAACATTGTAGAAACATTATTTCTTAACCAAAGATACTTTCCTTTTGTAAGATTTTTAAAATAATGAAAAATCTTAACATCTATTAATTGTGCAATTAGATATGCAAGCATAGATGCTCCTATTAAAAATCCTGGTAATGCAAAAACTGATTCATATGCTCTCTGCATATCTGTTATTGAGCTATAACCAAGTGTTTGATTTATCCAAGCTGGAGAGCCTGACAATAAAATGGCAATATTGATAAAAAATAATGACAAGATACTTGCAAAAAAACCAAGTACTACCATTTGGTCTGCTTTTTTTTTACCGTATACTTCACATACAATATCGGTAATTATAAATGTTAATGGATAAGTTATAATTCCAGTTGTTAAAGTTATCGGTCCGTTAAAAAAACTAAAATTTAATATATCCGAAGAAATTTCAAAAATTTTTATTCCTATAATATTTGTTAACACTATTGCTGTTACAAACAACATTAATAAATAGCTATATATTTTTTCATGATTATTCATTTTTGAGCTTCTTTTTTAGTTTTTCGCCATTCCCATGGCGGAATGGCTTCAATATCTTCACTCCATAATCCAATTTTATTTTGTTTTGCGTAATCTTCTGCCTCCTTAATATTTTTTCTTGAATTATAATAATCATAACTCCAAGCCATACCGTTAATAACAAGATCTTCATTTATTTCTATATTTTTATAATAAATAATTCCTACAATACGACCATATTTATCTGATGCTGTTTTTTTTAACGTAACTATTTTATCTTCTATTTTCGTTTTAAGAAAATTTTTTGCTATTTCACCATAAGGTTGTTTTGTTTCTGGGGCATCTATATCGGCTAGTCTTACTTTTAAAACACCAAAATCCATATGATATAAATGCACAGTATCCCCATCCACTATTTTTTTTACTTTAGCATATATAATACTTGGTAAATCTGGTGAACTATAGCTATGTACACTTAATAGACATAGGAAAATAAATATGAATATATTTTTAAACTTTGCTAACATAAGATATGGTAATAGTTTATAAAATTGTATTTAATTTTTTAATATTAATGCTTATGGTTTTAAATGCAAATGCTAAAGATAGAGTAACAACGGGCGTGTACGCCCCAAAATTTTCTCTTGTAGATCAAAATAACGTTGAAAGATCATTAGATGATTATAGTGGTAAGTGGGTAGTACTATATTTTTACCCTAAAAATGATACTCCAGGGTGCACAACCGAGGCCTGCTCATTTAGAGATAATATTGAAATAATTAGTAAATTAAAGGCAAATATACTGGGTATAAGTGTAGACACAATTGAAAGTCACAAAAAATTTTCTGAAAAATATTCATTACCATTTCCATTATTAGCTGATATAAAAGGAGAAGTGGCTCAAAAATATGATAGCTACGGATCATTTATAGGATTTAAATATGCAAGCAGACATACTTTTATAATTAATCCATCTGGAAAAATTCATAAAATATATAAAAAAGTTAATCCTGATAGTCATGCCAAAGAAATAATTAATGAATTAAAAAATAATATGTAATGTTTTTAAAATTAATTTTTTTTTTCTTAATTCCTTTAGTCTCATCATCTATATCACTATCTGAAGAAACATTTTTTATAGGAGAATTTACTCAGGGTGGAGTAATAATAGGTAAAAATTCAATGGCTGAAAAATTTTTTTTCGAAAATGAAGAATTATAAATAAGTAATGAAGGATATTTTATTTTTGGTTTTGAAAGAGATAATAAAAATATAACTCAATTAAAAATTATTAAAAAGAATACTAATGAAGAATTAATATATGATTTCACTATAAAAAAAAATGAATATGAAACTGAAATAATAGAAGGACTACCTGATAATATGGTGGAGCCCAGCTCTAATTTTTATGAAAAAATAAAATATTATAAATTTTTAATCCAACAAGCGCTACAAAAAGAATATTATAGATAAATTTCCTAAATCTTTTATATAGCCTCTTAAAGGTCGAATATCTGGTAAATATGGAAATCAAAGAATATTAAATAGTATAAAGAAAAATCCACATGGAGGTACTGATATTGCGGCTCCCGTTGGAACTCCTATAATCTCTATCAATAATGGTAAAGTTTTGTTTGCAAAGAAGGACTTATAATATAATGGAAGTGTAGTAATTGTAGCTCATGGTTTTGGTCTTAAATCACTATACGCGCATATGAATGATATTTATGTAAACGAAGGTGATATTATCGAAAAAGGTGAATCAATTGGAACGGTAGGTATGACCGGAAGAGCACCTGGTCCCCACCTTCATTTAAATATCTATTGTAATAATATTAATATAAACCCTGAACTTTTTTTTGTTATCTGAATGAAAATTATAATCATTTTTTTTATTAATTATTTCAGTAACATCATAATTTCAAGAAAAAATTAATAAAATTGCTCTTAGTAAAAATGCCATAGGACATAAAGAAAAGATGAATGACAAAAAACTCTTTAGAGTTACTACTTTATTTAATATAAATTTATTGAAAATAAAAGTATTGATAGTAGGTTTTTTCTATCTCTCAAAATTTCATATCTAAATTCTTACGATAATACGAGTGCTAAAAAATTTAGCCTCCGGCAATCATATCGCCATTCATTGATTACCTGAAATACCAATTTTATCCCAATATTTGTATAATAGTCCAGATTGGACAGATAGCTGTATTGCTCTAGATAATACATATATGAAAGAATTATGGAATATTACTGAAGTCGGAGCACAAGTTTCTATTAAACCCTAATCTCTTTTTTTTTTAAATAATAAGAAATTAAAATAGCGGGTATTCCTAAGATCGCTGATATTAGAAATAGTTCTAAGTAGCCATGATTGTCAACTACTAAACCAGAAAATCCTGATAAAAATTTTCCTGGTACGAGCATTATAGAACTAAAAATTGCATATTGTGTTGCGGTATATTTTGGATTTGTTAAGCTTGATAGATATGCAATAAACACAGTTCCTGAAAAGCCTCCTGTAAAATTATCTAACGCAATTGTTGTGATAAAAAAGTTCATATTATTTCCGAATATAGACTGTAAAACAAACATTAGTGTGGTTAATACAATCATAATAGATCCATAGTAAAGTGGTTTTTTTATTCCATACCTTAAAACGATTATACCGCCAAAAAACGCTCCTACTAATGTCATTATTATTCCAAATACTTTTGTAACTGTTGCAATTTCACTTAAAGTAAAACCTATATCTAAATAAAAAGGATTTGCCATTACAGCCATTGATAAATCACTTAACCTATAAACAGCAATAAATATTAAAATAATCAATGCGTCTTTTTGTTTTAAAAAAAAATCTTTTATTGGTAATAAAAAAATTGAAAAAATAAATTTTTTCTCTTTTTTTTCTTTTAATATATATCCTTTTGGCTCTGATGAAAGTAATGTTGTACACAAACCAATAAGCATTAAAGCAGACATTATTTTATAAGAAATTTCCCAAGAATAACTATCAGCAATGTATAGTGCGCCAGCGCCAGAAACTAAAATGGCAGCCCTATATCCAAGCTGATATCCTGCTGTAAGAATTCCTTGCGCTTCTAATGGCGCAATTTCTATTCTGTAAGCATCAATGATTATATCTTGCGACGCAGAAAAAAAAGAAACGAATAAAGCGCAAACAGCAAATATTATTAAATTATTTTCATTTGGAGAAATTGTGGCAAGAATAAATAAAAAAACTCCAATCAAAACTTGTGTTAATAATAACCAACTTCTTCTTTTTCCAAAAATACTATATAAAAAAGGTAATTTAATATTATCAATGATTGGTGCCCATAAAAATTTTAAACCATAAAAAATTGTTACCCAACCAAAAAAACCAATCGTTGATCTTACAATATTTTCATCTCTCAACCAAGCAGATAAAGTTGTAAATACAAGTAATAAAGGAAGTCCTGATGAAAATCCTAAAAAAAATATTGATAATAATTTTTTATTTTTAAAATTAGAAATAATATCTAGCCAAACTTTTTTATTAAAAAAATTTTTCATTAAAATTTATATGTTATTATTAAAGGCGCATGATCCGAAAAAAATTTATCTCTATAAATATTTTGAGATTTTATTTTACTACCAAGACTTTCTGATACTATTTGATAATCAATTCTCCAACCAACATTTTTTTTTCTAGAACTTCCTCTATTTGACCACCATGTATATTCATTAATATTTTGATTAAGAACTCTAAATGCATCTATATATTTGTTATTAAGAAAAATATTATCAAGCCAAGCTCTTTCCTCTGGGAGAAATCCAGAATTTTTCATATTACTTTTCCAGTTTTTTAAATCAATTTCTTTATGAGCTATATTCCAATCCCCGCATATAATATATTTTCTTTTTGACTTTGAAATCTTTTCTAGATATTTTTTAAAAGTATTTAGAAATCTATACTTTGCTTGTTGTCTTAAATTACCTGAAGATCCTGATGGTGCATATAGGGATATCACAGATAAATCTCCAAATTGCGCTTCAATATATCTTCCCTCATCATCAAATTCCCGATCTCCATATTCGTATATAACTTTTTCTGGCTTTGCTTTCGAATGAATTGAAACTCCACTATATCCTTTTTTTTTTGCACACTTAAAATATGAGTAAAATTTTTTAGATAACATTAAATTAATATCAATTTGTTCTTCGTGTGCCTTTAATTCTTGTAAACAAAGTATGTCCGCTTTTTGGGTTTTAAACCACTCAAAAAATCCTTTATTATAAGCACTTCTGATGCCATTAATATTACATGTTACTATTTTCATAATTATTAATTTTTAATATATAATACATTTAGTTTATTATAACTTCGATAAAAGACAATGAATTATAAAAAAGCATTTATTAAGCTCGCGATTGAAAAAAATGCACTAAAGTTTGGAAGTTTTAAGCTTAAGTCAGAGAGAGTAAGTCCATATTTTTTTAATAGTGGAGTATTTTCAGATGGAAAATCTTTATCAATTATTAGTAAACTGCTTTTACAATTAATAATAGAAAATAAATTACAATTTGAAAATATCTTTGGTACAGCATATAAAGGCATACCTTTAGCTTCTGCATTATCTTCTTATATGGCTTTAAAAAACATGAGTGTGACCAACTTTATATATGATAGAAAAGATGAAAAAAAATATGGTGAAAAAGGTGATATTGTAGGAACTTTTAAATCAGGTAAAACATTAATTGTCGATGATGTTATTACTGCAGGTACTGCAATAAAAAGCACTATAAATAAATTAAAAAAATATAATGTGAAAATTAATGCTTTGCTAGTTCTTTTTGACAGACAAGAAGTTGGAACCGGACGAATAACTGCTTCTGAAGAAATAAAAAAAAATTACGATATTAATATTTTTAGCTTGATGAATATTTCAGATATTATTGATTTTATTTCAAAATCAAAAAATTTTGAAAAAATTAAAGGTGATATTATTAATTATAAGAATAAATATAGTTTATAGTTTTTCTAGTAAAATTTTTCTTAATGACTCAGTAACTAAAGGTTTTTTACCTTCCCATATAAAAAAAGAATCAGCTGCTTGTTCTAACAACATACCAAGTCCATCATAAAATAAAATATTATTTTTTTTAGCCCAACTGCTAACGCTATGCGATGCTTTGCCATAAGATAAATCATAACAAATTGCATCCTTATTAAATATTCCTCTAGGTAATTCAAACTTAACGTTGTTAATACCTAAAGATGTCGTATTAATTAATAAATCAAACTTTTCTTTTTCTAAATAATTTTCTTTTATAATACTTATTGGTCCTAAGTTTTTAAAATCATTACATAAATTTAAAGCTTTTTCATAAGTTCTATTATAAATTTTTAATGAAGAAGGATATTCAGATAATATACTTGGAATAATTCCCATTGCAGCACCACCAGCTCCTACTAGTAAAATATTTTTATTTTTAATATCATATTTAATATTTATTTTAAGATCTCTAATAAAACCTACCCCATCTGTATTAGCTCCACATACAACTCCGTCTTTTAAAAAAATTGTATTAACAGATTTGGTTATTTTAGCTGATTCTGTATTAATTTTTGAAAACTTAAAAGCATCTTGCTTGAAAGGTAAAGTTATATTAAAACCACTTCCGCCTTGTTGCAAAAATTCTTCAGCTTCTTTTTCGAACTTTCCTAATGTTCCTAAAATTGGCTTATAAATTAAGTTTATATTTAAATTTTTTGCAAAATAATGATGTATTAGGGGTGAAAGACTATGTTTTATAGGGTTTCCAAATACTGCATATTTCTTCATTATTTCTCGTTCAACCAGTTTATAATTTCTGGAGTATAATAGGTTAAAACAGCGTTACATCCTGCTCTTTTAAAACAATACATTGCTTCTATTACACACGCTTTTTCATCTATATATTTTTTTAATGCAGCAGTCTTTATCATTGAATACTCTCCGCTTACATGAAAAGAAAAAATAGGGATATCGAATTTATTTTTTATCTTAGAAACTATATCCAAATATGGTAATCCAGGTTTTATAATTATCATATCTGCACCTTCGTTAATATCTAATTTAATTTCTAAAGAAGCTTCAGTAATATTTGCAAAATCCATTTGGTAAGTTTCTTTTGATGAATCTTTTAGATTTTTAGTTGAATTAATTGCGCTTCTAAATGGCCCATATAAATTTGAAGCATACTTTGCTGCATAAGATAATATTTTTGTATTATAAAATTTATTATTTTCTAAAATATTTCTTATTGCCAATACTCTTCCATCCATCATATCAGACGGAGCAACTATATCTGCACCTGCTTCTGCATGAGATAATGCTTGTTTCTTTAAAACATCTACTGTTTTATCATTTAAGATATTACCATTCTTATCGACTAAACCATCATGTCCACTTATGGTATATGGATCAAGCGCAACATCAGTTATAACACCTAATTCAGGAAAATTTTTTTTTATAATTTTAACGGCATTTTGAACTAATCCTTTAGAATTAAATGCCTCTCTTGCATCATTGGTTTTTTTATCCTTATCAACAACTGGAAATATTGCAATAGCATTAAGTCCTTCCTTATGTAACGTCTCTATGATTGGAAGCAGCATGTCAATAGAATACTTTTTTTTCCCAGGCATTGACTCAATATTTTGTAGTTTATTTTTACCTGGCAAAATAAATAATGGGTATATCAGATCATCAACTGAAAATGATGTTTCTCTAACTAAGTTTCGAATAAATTTTGACGATCTATTTCTCCTCATTCTTGTATTAGGATAACTTTTATTCATATCTATATGCTGAAATTGTTAATTAATAAGTCTATAATATACATATGTTGAAAGTAATCAAATTAGAAACTTTAGGCTTAATTATTTGCGTATTTTCCTTAGTTACAGCATATATATATTTTGATTATATAAAAAACTTAGATGCCTGCACACTATGCATACTAGATAGATTTTTATTATTTTGCTGTAGTGCAATTTTTTTAATATCCTTATTTACAAAAAGGAAATATTTTCATAAAACCTTATACTCTTTTAATTTAATTATATGCTTAATTGGAATATTTAGCACGGTCAGGCACATTTGGCTTCAGACTTTTAAAAATACAGAATCAATAGGAGGATTTGGATGTGGGGGGGACTTTTTCTATTACATTTCTACATTTCCAATATTTGAAGCAATTAAAAATATAATTGATAACCCAGTCTCATGTAATAAAATTGATTGGCAACTTTTTGGTCTATCAATACCAATTTACACCTTTATTTTATTTTTAATATTAATTATAATAAATTTTAAAATTTTATTAGGAAAAAATTTAATTGAACATTAAGAAAATACCTTATTTTATCTTTTTTCTATTTATGTCTAACTTAGCTTTTAGTGGGTATCATGAAAAACCCTCCATACAGCTTTTAGGAGTTGAAGAAGGCGGAACATATGCTTCACCGATAAATTTAAAATTTATTGTAAAAAATATGGAAGTTGCTGAAGCGGGTATTAATAAAAAAAATAGTGGTCATCACCATTTATTAATTGACCTAAATGAATTGCCAAACATGAAAGCACCACTTCCTATGACAGAAAATATTATACATTATGGGAAAGGTCAAACTTCAGCTGAATTAAAATTAAGTCCAGGAAAACATACTATCCAGTTATTATTTGCTGATTATAGCCATACTCCTCAAAATCCGCCTCTTATAACTAACAAAATTTATTTCTTTATAAAATAGGTTATAAATGATGATAATAAAATTTTTTTACAAAATTTTTTTTATATATATAATTTCTAATTGCGTTTTTGCTTCAAATTTTATTACTATACAGTCTTCTACATCTCTTGCAGATTCAGGCTTTTATGACTTTATATTACCTATATACGAAAATAAAAAAAAAATAAATATTAAAATTGTGGCAGTTGGAACAGGACAAGCTATAAAAAATGCTAAAAATGGCGACGCTGATATATTAATAACGCATTACCTTGAAGCTGAAAAAAAGTTTATTAAAGAAGGTTACGGCATTTCTAGAATACCTTTTATGTACAATGATTATATATTAGTTGGTCCAAAAAATGATCCTGAAAAATTAAAAAATAAAATTAATATTAAAGAGGTTTTTACTACTATAAAAGAAAAAAAACTACCATATTTAACAAGAAATGATAATAGTGGGACTTATAAAAAGGAACTGGAAATTTGGAAAATTGCAGGCATAGATCCTAAAAAATTAGACCATAAACATTACATCGATATCGGTAAAGGAATGGGGGATGCATTAAACATGGCATCCAACTTAAATGCATATACACTGTGTGACAGATCTACATGGGAAAGCTTTGTTAATAAGAAGGATTTAAGTATTGCATTCGAAAATAATCCTCCAATATATAATATTTATAGTTTAATTGTCGTTAATCCAAAAAAATTTCCCCATGTTAAATATAAATTAGCAAATGATTTTTCTAATTGGCTCATTAGTAGAGAGGGAAAAAGTGCTATATCTAAATTTAAAATTAATGGAAATCAAGCTTTTTTCACAGATATTATAAAATAATTATATCCATTCTTTTATAATTAAAAACTCATTATATAATTTTTCTTCATCACTACCTTTTTCTATTTTATAATCATATAT
>CAXNNI010000019.1:0-10239 GCA_964203715.1 Gammaproteobacteria bacterium | reverse complement strand
ATAAAAAACTTAACTTTATATGCATTAAGTAACGAAAATTTGTCAAGACCAAAGCTTGAAGTAAAAAAATTATTTGAAATTTTTTTATATTCATTTACACATGAAAAAAATTTTTTATTCGAAAATAAAATTAAAATAAAATTTATTGGTGATTTGGATGAATTGCCAGTAACTATAAAATTAGAAGCAAAATTATTAGAAAATGAAACAAAATTATTCAAACAGCTAAATTTAAATATTGCTTTAAATTATGGGGGAAAACAGGATATCGAACAAGCTGTAAAAAAATCATTAAGTACTGATATAAGAAATAGTAATTTTAAAAATTTTCTCTATTCCAAGGATTTACCAGATGTTGATATTTTAATTCGAACTGGAGGATACAAAAGATTAAGTAATTTTCTTTTGTGGCAAATACCCTATGCTGAATTATATTTTACAAATATTTGTTGGCCAGACTTTAATAAAAAATCTTTTTTAAAGTCTTTAGATTGGTATAGTTCTATAGATAGAAAATTTGGAAAGTCATATAGTGTTAAATAATTTAACAAAAAGAATTTTAACCGCATTAGTTGTTTATATAGTTGTTGCTTATATTATTTTATTTTCTAATGAAATTATTTTAAGATTAACTCTTAATTTTATAATATTTTTTTCTGCTTTTGAAATTTCTAAAATGTGTTTTTATCCAAATAAAAAAAAATCTTTTTTTTTTATTTGCTTAGTTTTTATATTAGTAACTTTTTCAAATATTCTAATTAAAAATCAGATATGGCAATTCTATATTTTAATTTCATCTATATTATGGATTTATATATTTTTTTACATTTATTATTTAAAGGAAATTAAAATTTATAAGAATTTTAATTATATAATTTTATTTATAATTGCTTTTTTATTATCGAGTTTTTACTGTGCAATATATAAATTATATTTGTTTTCTAATATTACTCTTTTGTTTTTAATTTCGTTGGTTTGTTTAAGTGATATAGTTGCTTATTTTTCTGGAAAATCTTTTGGAAAAAATCCTTTTTTTAATATGATTAGTCCTAATAAAACTAGAGAAGGCTTTATTGGGTCGTTGTTAATATGTTCTGTTTTTTCTCTTTTATTCTCATATTGGCATGATAGTAGTTACTATTATACTATATTAAACATGCTAATATCTATTTTTGTAGTTTGCGTATCAGCTTTTGGTGATTTGTCTATAAGTTTGATAAAAAGATTTTCAGGAGTTAAAGATAGCGGAAATATATTACCGGGTCATGGAGGTTTGTTAGATCGTATCGACAGTTTATTGCCTGCTTCACCTATATTTTTACTATTATTTTCTGCTGTCCTCCTTTTATTTGATATAATTTAAGAATGAGAAAAAAAAATGTAATTGTTCTTGGATCTACGGGAAGCATAGGAATTAATACTTTAGATGTTTTATCAATGCATTTTAATGATTTTAATGTTTATGCGTTATCTGCAAATTCTTCAATAGATCATTTGTTTGTTCAATGTAAAAAATTTAAACCAAAATACGTTCATGTAAATCATGAAATTTATGTAAAAAAGTTAAAGTCTTTAATAAAAAAAGATAATATTAAAACTAAGGTTCTATTTGGAAACGAGGAATTAAATAAACTAGTTTCTAATATTGAAATTGATATTGTAGTATGTGCAATTTCAGGATCAGCTGGCCTAGAGTCTACATTAAGCGCAGTTAAAGCCGGAAAAAAAATTTTATTAGCAAATAAAGAATCATTAGTTATGTGTGGAAATTTATTTATGGATTTAGCTAGGAAACATAATGCAATAGTACTTCCAGTTGATAGCGAGCATAATGCACTTCATCAATGTTTTTCTGGTAACGATAGAAAATTTATTAAAAAAGTTATACTTACAGCTTCTGGAGGACCTTTTTTAAATAGCAATATTAGTAATTTTGATATAATAACAGTTGATGAAGCCTTAAATCACCCTACTTGGAATATGGGAAAAAAAATATCTGTTGATTCAGCTACAATGATGAATAAAGGTTTAGAGGTAATAGAGGCAATGTATTTATTTAATTTAAAATTAAATCAAATAGATGTAGTCATTCATCCCCAGAGCATAATACATTCAATGGTATGTTATAGTGATGGTTCAATTATAGCCCAAGCTAGTATAAATGATATGAAGGTGCCAATATCTTATTGCTTAGGTTGGCCAAAAAGAATTAAATCTGGAGTAAAATTTTTAAATTTAACAAAACAAAGTTCACTTACATTTATAGAAGTATCCAAAGAAAGGTATCCGTGCTTTTATTTGGCAAAGCAAGTAGCAGCTGAAGGAGGCTCTTTGCTGACGGCAATGAATGCTGCAAATGAAATTGCAGTTCAAGCTTTCATAGATAAAAAAATTAAATTTACGGATATATATAAAATAATATTTGAGACATTAGAAAAGCATGCAATAATAAAATTATCATCTTTCGACGATGTAATTCTAGCAGATAAAATAAGTAAAAAAGACGCAACAACTTTAATAAAAAAATATAATTTATAATGTCGATATTTTACACAATTTTAATCTTTATTTTAGCAACCAGCATTATTGTTGTCTTTCATGAATTTGGCCATTATATTGCAGCAAGAATTTGTGGAGTTAAGGTATTAGAATTTTCCTTGGGTTTTGGTAAAAAATTAATTGGTAAAAAATATGGAAAAGATAAGACTGAATATAAAGTTTGTCTTTTACCATTAGGTGGTTATGTAAAAATGCTTGACGAAAGAGAATTACCAGTGAATGAAGAAGACAAAAATAGAGCTTTTAATAATCAAAGTTTAGCGAAAAGATTTTTTATTGTTTTTTCTGGACCTTTGTTTAATTTTATATTGGCAATTTTTTTTTATTTTACTATTTTTTTTAATGGCTACACTGATTTTAAACCAATTGTAGGGTCAGTTATAAGTAATAGTCTTGCTTATAACATAGGTATAAAAAATGACGATATAATTTATTCAGTAAATAATATTCGAATAAAGACTTGGTCTGATGTTAATTTACAAACAATAAAGTTTATTTCAGAAAAAAATGATATTTTTTATAAAATTTTAAGAAATAAAAAAATTATATTATTAGATAAAATAGAATATCAAAAAATTTCTTTAGAAAATGAAAATATTATAGAAAGTATTGGAATATTAAATTTTATAAATAAATCGCAAAAAATTGGTTTTATAGAAAAAAATAGTCCAGCAGAAGTATCTAATTTAAAAGTCGGAGATATAATTCTATATATAAATGATAAAAAAATTAATTACTGGAATGACATTGTTAATATTATAAAAATAAGCCCAAAAAAAAATTTAAGATTTCATGTTTCAAGAAATAATAAAAGTATATTTATTGATGTTATTCCGCAAGTGATCAGTCAAGGAAGTGCTAATTATGGAAAATTAGGTATAAGTCCTTTAATTGATGATCAGGCTATACTAGAAAATACAATTAATGTTAAGCATAGTATTTTTGAAAGTCTTAAATTGTCAATTGTAAAGACTTATGATTTCTCTTTGTTAACTTTTAATTTTGTTGTTAAATTAGTTAAAGGCGAGCATTCTTTAAAAAGTATTTCTGGTCCAGTTGGTATTGCTAATTATGCTGCAGATTCTTTTTACAGTGGTTTTATAAGTTTTATTAGTCTACTTGCATTGTTAAGCATTAGTATTGGGGTATTAAATTTATTACCAATTCCTATGTTAGATGGCGGGCATTTGATGTATTATTTAGTAGAATTTTTTTTTAGGAAGCCTATTCCAGATAAATTTCAACTAATTTTACAACAAGCTGGAATATCTTTTTTATTAGTGCTTTCTTTGTACGCTCTTTACAATGATATTATGAGAACTATGCAATGATTTTTATAAAGAAGATATTTTTAACATTATTTTTGGTTACTCTACTTTTCAATAATGCAATCGCAGATGAAAAATTTATTATTGAAGACATTATTATTAAAGGTTTAAAGAGAGTCGATAAAGGAGTTGTATATAGTTATCTTCCATTTGAAGTCGGAGATATTTTTGATACCTCAATAACTCCTGAATTAATTAAATCTTTATTTAAAACAAAATTTTTTGATGATGTTGTAATTGAGAGAGAAGGCAATATTTTAGTTTTCAACTTTAAAGAACGACCTACAATTGCTGATATTGATTTCATTGGATTAGAGTCTATTCCTGAAGAACAATTAAATAAAATTTTAGAAGCTGCAAACATAGTGCCTGGAAGCATATATGATAGTTCAATATTAGATAGAATTAAATCAGAACTAAGAGAGCAAAATTATGCTAGAGGAAAATATACATCAGATATAAAAATAGAAGAAACATTGCTTTCTGATAACAGAATATATCTTAAAGTAACGGTAAATGAGGGTGTAAGTGCTCGGATTAAGCAAATTAAAATTATTGGAAATAAAACCTTTTCAGACGAAAATCTTAAAAGTAACTTTGAAACATCATTGACTAAATGGTATATGTTTTGGACAACAAGCGGAGTTTACTCATCCCCCATTCTTATTGGAGATCTTGATCGTTTAAAGAGTTTTTATCAAGACCAAGGTTTCATGGATTTTTCTATAGAGTCTACTCAAGTCTCATTGAATCAAAGCAAAGAAGAAGTATATATAACCATCAATATAAATGAAGGAAGGCAATATGAGATAAATAAGATATATGTATCAGGAAAATTAATTTTTTCTATTGAACAAATTGCAGATTTATTTGAAATAACTACTGGAGAGTATATTTCAAGAGCTAAGATTATGAAGACAGTTGAGAATATTAAAAGTAAATTGAGTATAGAAGGATATGCTTTTTCTAATATAAAACCTATTCCTGAGAAAATACAAGATAGTAATAAAGTCGATATTAATTTTTATATAGATTCAGGTAAAAGAGTATATGTTAGAAGAATAAATATTTTAGGAAATAATGTTACTTCCGATGAAGTCTTTAGAAGAGAGCTTAGACAAATGGAGGGAGGTTTTTACTCTTTAAACTCGATTAATCAGTCGAAAGCGAGATTAAAAAGATTATCTTATATTGAAAATATTTTTATAGATGAGATTAGAGTTCCAGGAAGTGATGATCAAGTTGATTTAAATGTGAAAATTGTAGAAAAAATGTCTGGAAATTTTAGTTTAGGGGCTGGATTTGGTGGATCTGGGACTGGAGTAAGTTTAAATGTAGGGGTTGAACAGGATAATTTTTTAGGGTCTGGAAACAAAGTAGCATTTTCTATTAATACTGCAAAAACAACTAGAACTTATTCTTTTAATTTTTTTAACCCCTATCATAATTTAGATAATGTGAGTAGAAGTTTTGGATTTAATTTGCAAAATCAGGACACAACTAATACCACTACAGTTTCAAGTTATGAAGCTGATAAATTTGGATTAAATTATAGTTATGGTATTCCACTTACTGAAGATAATCGTTTTAATTTGCAATTATCATACATAAACTGGAAAGTTAAAATTTTGGAGTCTAGCCCACAACAGATTCAACAATTTGTATCTGAAGAAGGAAGTACTTTTAACAATTTTTCAATTAATGCTACTTATACTCAAGATACGAGAGATAGCGCTGTTTATACAAGGTCGGGACATAAAACAAGTTTAGGATCGGAAATTTATTTACCAGGAAGCGGCTTGGAATTTTATAAAATAAATTTTGAAAAAGATTCATATAATATAATAGATAAAGATGATGATATTATATTAAGACTTAAAGGATCAATAGATTTTGGCGATGGATATGGTGGTACAAAACAACTTCCATTTTATGAAAAATATAAAATGGGCGGACCAAGATCAGTAAGAGGCTATGAGAAAAATAATCTATCTCCAAAAGACTCTAATGGAATGCCTTTTGGAGGAGATTTTGCTATAATGGGTGGAGTAGAAGTAATTTTTCCGTCTCCTTTTTTTGAAAATCCGAATTTAAGAACAGCACTTTTTGCAGATATTGGGAATTCATTTGAAAAATGGGATGATTTTGAATTTTCTGATTTAAAAGGTTCTTTTGGACTAGCGGTTAAATATTTATCTGCATTTGGGCCTATCGTTGTAAATATTTCAATTCCTATAAATGATGATGAATCAGATAAAACTGAAGGATTTCAGTTTAACCTAGGAACAGATTGATATATAATACTGAAATAAAACTTTAATTTTTATATTGAGGAAAAAATGAACACTGTTACTAGAATATTAATATTTTCATTATCGTTATTTTTAAGTAATTTCGTTTTAGCAGCAGACTATAAAATCGGGTTTGTTGATATCCAAAAAATCTTAAGAGAATCTTCTTCAGCAAAAGCAGCACAAAAAAAATTAGAATCAGAATTTTCTTCAAAAAATAAGCAGTTAGAAGCTAAATCTAATTCTTTGAAAAAAATGGTAGAAAAATATAAGAAAGAGAAAGATATTCTTTCTAAAGATCAAGCAGAAGATTTACAAAATAAAATTATGAAAGAAGAAAGAGATTTTAAAAGAGATGCTACTGAAGCTCAAGAAGATTTTAAAATTAGAAGAAATGATGAACTCGGAAAAATTGAAGATAGATTAAAAGAGGTTATTTTATCTATAGCTAAAAGCGGTAAATACGATTTAATATTTACAAATGCCGACGTTGCATACGCAAGTGATACTAGTAGTATCAATATTACTGATATTGTATTAAAGCAATTTGGTAGTAAATAATATTTTGTGAACTATACTTTAAAAAAATTAGCAGAGTTATTTAGCGTAGAAATTATTGGTGATGATAGCTATTCTATTAATAAAGTTGCGAGTATTGAAAATGCTGACGAAGATAGCTTAGTTTTTTTAGCAGAAAAAAAATTTTTAAAATTGCTTAATAATTCAAGATCTAAAACTGTCATCACAACAAAATCTTTCTCTCATTTATGTAAAAATAATGTAGTTGTTTGTGATAATCCATATTTACTTTTTGCTAAAATTTCATTATTACTTAATAAAAATCAAAAAAAGAATTACGGAATTCATAGATCTGTAACAAGCCTTACTGAAAAATTAAATACTAAATTATCAATAGATTCAAATGTGTATATTGGAAAAAATGTACAAATAGGAGACGATAGTACTATTGGTGCTAATTGTTGTATTGGCGATAATATTATTATTGGTAATAATGCATGTATTTATCCAAATGTTACGTTTTATAGTAATGTTATTGTTGGTGATAATGTAGTAATCCATTCTGGAGCTGTAATTGGTTCTGATGGGTTTGGATTCGTAAAAGAAAATAATATGTGGATTAAAATACCGCAAATAGGTGGAGTTATTATAGGTAATGATGTAGAAATTGGTTCAAATACTTCAATAGATAGAGGTACGCTTGATAACACAGTTATAGGAAATGGAGTAAAATTAGACAATCAAATTCAGATAGCTCATAATGTGCGCATTGGAGACCACACTATTATAGCTGCTTGCGTAGGAATAGCAGGTAGTGCAAAAATTGGAAGAAATTGTTCAATTGGCGGTGGAGCAGGAATTCAAGGGCATATAGAAATTTGTGACAATACGCAAGTCACCAGCATGACTAAAGTTTCTAGCAGTATAAAAGTATCTGGCATATATACTTCAGGGACACCGCATATGTTAAATAAAAAATGGCTTAAAAATGCTGTTAGATTTAAAAGTTTGAATGAATTATTTTTAAAAAATAAAGTTAAATAATTTTTTGGAGAAAATCTATTGAAAAGCAAGGGAGATATATGTGAGATTTTAAATTTATTGCCTCATAGGTATCCATTTCTTTTGGTAGATAAAATAATAAAATTTGAGGAAGGAAAGTCAATAAATGCTATTAAAAATGTAACTTTCAACGAGCCATTTTTTAACGGGCATTTTCCTACTTTACCAGTTATGCCTGGTGTGTTAATTTTAGAAGCTCTTGCACAAGCATCTGGTTTATTAGTTTTTAAAACCCCTGAATTATGCCCGCTAAATAAAAGTCTTTATCTATTTGTTGGTATAGATAGAGCTAGATTCAAAAAAACAGTTGGGCCTGGAGATCAATTACAATTGAGAGTAGATATGCTGAAAAGTAAGCAAGGTTTTGCAGTATTTGAAGCTATAGCAACTGTCGACAGTGATGTTGCAGCTTCAGCTAAATTAATATGTGGTTTTAAAGAAATTCCAAAATAAATGCGTAGAGAGTTATGTCTAAAATTCATTCAACAGCAATTATACATACTTCCGCTCAAATAGATTCTTCAGTTGAAATTGGTGCTTATTCTATAGTTGGAAAGAATGTTTTAATAGATGCGAATACATTTATTGGCCCACATGTAATAATTTCAGATAATTGCGAAATAGGAAAAGATAATAAAATATTTCAATTTTCATCTATTTCAGAAGTATCGCAAGACAAAAAATATAAAGGAGAATATTCTAAATTAATAATTGGTGCGGGAAATACTATAAGGGAGTATTGTTCGATCAATCGAGGATCCGAAGCTAGCGGTAAATCTTTAACTCAAGTTGGAAATAATAATTGGATAATGGCATATGTCCATATAGCTCATGATTGCGAAGTTGGTGATAATAATATTATGTCAAATGCTACGTCATTAGCTGGTCATGTAGAAATAGGAAATTACGTAGTTTTAGCAGGATATGTTATGGTCCATCAATTTTGCAGAATTGGAGATTATGCTTTTGCGGGAATGGGGGCAGCACTAAATCAAGATCTACCTCCTTACTTATTGGCAACTGGTAGTTTTGCAAAAACATACGGTTTGAATAGAGAAGGATTAAGAAGAAATGATTTTGATCAAAAAGTAATAAATTCATTAAATAAAGCATATAAACTAATTTTTCGTTCGAGCAATAATCCAAAAAATACTAAGGAATTAGAAATACTTAGTAAAGAGTGCTTGGAAGTACAGAATCTATTAAATTTTATAGAAAAAAGTGAACGAGGCGTTATACAATCTATAAAAGAAAGCTAGTTAAACTTGTATCATGCTTTTTATTAAATTATTTATATCATCTTTTGGATTTTTATTAATTAATTTTTTTTCAAGTAAATCAAATTTTTTAATGAAATTATTTCGATAATTTTCATTATCAATTAATTTTATTAATTCTTTTGTTATATTTATACTTGTAGCTTCTTTTTGAATAAATTCATTAACGATTTTTTCATTAAGTATAATATTTACGAGTGAAATAAATTTAGCTTTAACTAAAAACTTAGCCAAGAAAAACGTAAAACTTGATAGTTTATAAAAAACACACATAGGGACTTTTTTAAGAGCAATTTGAAGAGTTATTGTACCTGATGCCGCTAAGGCAATTTTGCATAAATCAATAGTATTATATATATTTTCATTTTCTAAAATTTTAATATAATTTTTTTTTGAAAAAAAACTATCATAAAAACTTTTATCAATGTTAGTAGATTTAGAAATTAAAAATTTTTCTTTTGGATGACTTTTATGAATATCATTAATAATTTCTTTTATAATAGGTAGATGTTTATTTACTTCATTTACTCTACTTCCAGGGAAAAAGCCAATATATTCCTTATTTTTATTATTTTCTTCTTTATATAAATTATTTTTAATTAGTGGATGACCTACATAATATGATTTTATTCCTTGATTTTGGTAGTATTTTTGTTCAAATGGGAAAATAACGGCCATCACATCTATGAATTTTTTTATACTTTTAATTCTTTTCTCTCGCCATGCCCATACTTGAGGTCCAATGTAAAATAAAGTTTTTATTCCTTTTGACTTGGCATACTTTGCAAGTCGCATATTAAATTCTTGATAGTCAATTAATACAAGCAAGTCAGGTTTGACTCTATCTATAGATTTCTTCATTATGTTTAAAGATTTTAATAATCTCGGATATATTTTTAGCACCTCATAAAAGCCAACAACTGATAAACTAGATGAGTCTACTAAAATTTCAGCATTTGTATTTTTTATTTTATTTAGACCCATGGCATAAAATTTTATGTTTTTATTATTTGAGAAATTATTAATTATATCAGATCCATACATATCACCTGATTCTTCTCCAGCTACAATAATAATATTTTTTTTTTTATTCATTGTATTTTTTTATTATTTCGCAGATATATTCTATATCTTTAGTTTCTAGTTCAGGATACATAGGTAGCGATAGGCATCTTTCAACAAGCAAATTTGAATTTTTATATG
>CAXNNI010000018.1:0-10295 GCA_964203715.1 Gammaproteobacteria bacterium | reverse complement strand
GCATTAGAATTGAGAGATTTTAATTCTCCCAGGTACTTTGGAAAAGGAGTTCAAGCTAATGTAAAGATTATCGAATCAATAATTAATAAAGCACTTTCTGGAATAAACTCTGATAATCAAGAATTAGTTGATAAAATCTTAATTGATCTTGATGGTACAGAAAATAAATCAAAACTTGGAGCAAATACCCTTTTAGCTGTATCTTTAGCAAATGCTAAGTCCGCAGCTAATAATAATAATCTGTCTTTATACAAAAATATTTTAAAATCTAAAGAATACGTAATGCCGGTTCCTATGATGAACATTATTAATGGAGGCTCCCATGCTAATAATAGTGTGGATATTCAAGAATTCATGATAATGCCAGTAGGTGCAAATTCAATTAAAGAGGCTGTCAGATATGGTGTTGAAATATTTCATACTTTAGGGAAGATTTTAGATAAAAAAAATTATATTACAACTGTAGGTGATGAAGGTGGCTATGCCCCAAATTTATCTTCTAATAAAGAAGCTTTAGATGTCATCATGCAGTCCATAGAAAAAGCCGGGTATAAGCCAGGTGAAGACATAGTTTTAGCTCTCGATATTGCAAGTAGTGAATTTTATAATAATGGAGTGTATGAATTACATTCTGAAAATAAAAAGTATACAAGCAAAGAGTTTATAGAATTAATAAAATCATGGACAAAAAAATATCCCATTATGTCAGTAGAAGATGCTTTAGATGAAAATGATTGGGATGGCTGGTTTGATTTAACCGCTCAGTTAGGCAATAAAATCCAATTAGTTGGAGATGATTTATTTGTAACTAACCCTACAATTTTTCAACAAGGAATTGATAAAAATATAGCTAATGCAATACTTATAAAATTAAATCAAATTGGAACGCTTACAGAAACAATAAGCGCAATAAATATAGCTAAAAAAAATAATTATAATTCCATAGTTTCCCATAGATCAGGAGAAACAGAAGATACTTTCATTGCAGATTTATCTGTTGCTTATTCAGTAGGACAAATAAAAACTGGCTCATTATCTAGATCGGATAGAGTGGCAAAATATAATCAACTTATTAGAATTGAGGAAGAGTTAGGTGAAAACTCAAAATATCCAGGTATGACCATTTTTAATAATTATATTAATAATGAATAAAATTATTATTATATTATCTATTTTTTTAATTAGTTTTTCATATAGACTTTTTTTCAGTGATAATAGTTATATTAATTATCTTGAATTAAGAGAGCAAGTACTTTCGTTGCAAGAAGAAAATAAAAAATTTTTAGAAAAAATCAAAATTCTGAAATCACGCGTAAAAAATTTAAAAACTAGTGATGAATTTCTAGAAGAAAAAGCAAGAAATGAACTAGGTTTAGTTAAAGAAGGTGAGGTGTTCTACCACGTTATAAATTAAAGAAGTATGGAAAATTATTTAATAAAAAAAAGCAAGATAATTTGTATAATTCCAGCAGCAGGAAAAAGTACAAGATTTAAGAGTGGTAACAAATTATATGAAGATATTATTGAGGATGATGGGGGTGCTCTTCACAATATAATTTTTAAACTTGTTCTTTTAAATGACATAGATAAGCTTATTGTTGGATATGATGAAGAATGTAAAGATGCGTGTGTTTATAGAGATACAATTACAAGTATTAAAGATAATGATCCGTTAGTTCATCGATTTGCAGTAAATCAAACTATACTTAAAAAACTTAGCAAAGTACATTTTGTTAAAGGAGGTAATTCGAGACAAATTACCGTTTTTAATGCTTTACAATTTGTAAAAAATTTAAAAAATGATTTAAATGACATTTGGATATTGGTTCATGATGCAGCAAGGCCATGTATTACATTTGAGGAGTTAGTAAATTTCATAAATAGAACTTTAGAATCTGATGTATCTAGCATTATGGCAATTCCGCTAACAGACGCATTGAAAGAAGTAGATGGTAATTTTAAAATTGTAAAAACTATGTCAAGAAAAAATATGTGGTTAGCGCAAACTCCTCAAATGTTTAAATTTGACATATTATTTGACGCATTAAAATATTGTATCGATAATAATATATCAATAACTGATGAGAGTGAGGCGCTTGAAATATCTGGGCAGCATTGTAGAGTCCACATTGGAAAATCTCACAATATTAAAATAACATATAAGAGTGATTTGGAGTTCGCTAAATATGTTTTAAGTGCAATTCAAAAAAAAGATTCAGAGGTAAAAAATGATTAGAATAGGACATGGATTTGATTCCCATAGGTATAAGAATGGAGCACATATAGTTATTGGAGGTGTTAAGATTCCTTCGAAGAAAGCAATCGTTGCACATTCTGATGGAGATATATTGATTCACGCATTATGCGATGCTTTATTAGGAGCAACAGGAAAGCGTGATATGGGTTTTTACTTTGATTCTTCAGAAAAATATAAAAACATTAAAAGTACGTATTTATTAAAAAAAATATTGAAAATAATTTACTCAGAGGGATATTTAATAATGAATATTGACTCAACAATAATAGCCGAGCAACCTAGAATCTCAAAATATGCAAATAATATACAAGAATCACTTTCTAAGATTTTAAAAATAAATAAAGACCAGATAAATATTAAATCAAAATCTAATGATAATTTAGGATATATAGGTAGAAATGAAGGTATTGAAGTTCATGTTGTATTATTAATAGAGAAGAAATGATTTTATATATTGATACATCATCAGCTATATCCGTCCTTGCTTTAAAAAAAGATAAAAAAATTTATCAAAGAAAAATTCATCAAAAAACAAATATATCAGGTGTAATAATCGAATCAGTAAAAGAAATGCTGATAGAAGCTAATCTAAAAAAAAAAGAAATTAAAATAATTTCTTACAATCAAGGTCCAGGAAATTTTACAAGTCTAAGGGTTGCTTTAACCTATATTAAAGCAATAGGATTTTATTTAAATACCCCTATTGTAAGTCTAAATTCATTTCAAATATTAGCTTTGTCAGTACCTGATAATGAAAGAGAAAAACCACTTATAGTTGCCATAGATGCAAAAATGAATGAAATATACTGGGCGAGATACGAAAAATATGCATATGTTTTTTTAGCTGATAATATTTATAATTTAACTTCAATTGATAATTTTTATGAAATCTTAGAAAGTGAAGAAAATAAAGAAATTATATTAATCAAAAATTATAATTTTGTTACCAATCAGAAAAAAAATAAATTCATTTCTAATGAAATTATTGCAGACATAGATAATATAGATTTAACCAAAATATTTGATGTTATAGAGTTCCAAATAAAAAATAATTATATAGAAAATGTTCATAAGAGTAGTTTATTGTATTTAAGAGATAACATAGCCGATGTAAAACATGAATAAAGTTATTTCTTTAATGGGTCCAACAGCTTCAGGAAAAACTGATTTAGCAATTTTATTAGCCCAAGAATTTAATTTAGAAATTATTAGTGTGGATTCTGTAATGTTTTATAAAGAATTTAATATTGGTTCTGCTAAACCTAAAGAAGAAATTTTAGCAAAATTTCCTCACAGAATGATTAATATTTTAGAGCCGTTTGAAGAATATTCGGTAGCTAAATTTTATGAAAATTTATTATTACATATTAAAGAGGTCCACAATAAAAAAAAAATACCTTTACTGGTTGGCGGTTCGATGATGTATTTTAAAACTTATTTTTCTGGAGGGCTATCAGATTTAAAAATTGTTCAAAATGATATTAAAAAATTAATTGATGACATGCTAAGTAAAAATAATTTAGAATTTTTATATGATTATTTAAAAAAAATTGATATAGAATTTGCTAAAAAAATTCATTTTAATGATAAATACAGGATTGTTAGAGGGCTTGAAATTTATTTTTCTAATAAAAAAAAGCCTAGTGAAATAATAAATTATAATTTAAAAGAAAAAAAGTTTTTTAAAAATTTAAATTTATCAGTTATCCCTAATAGCAGAGATAATCTTCATAAGAATATTGAAATAAGATTAGATAATATGCTAGCAGAGGGATTGTTGGATGAAGTAAATAAATTAAATTTTAAATATGTTGGAAAAAAGTTACCAGCAATGTCTACAATTGGCTACAAACAAGCTAATGAGTTTTTGCAAGGAAAAATGAACGTTAAAACTATGAGAAGCAATATATTGGCAGCAACTCGGCAGTTAGCAAAAAGACAAATTACTTGGTTGAGGCATATAGATGCAACAATAGTGTATGAACTTTTAGTTTATGATAATATCTTGATAAGAGTTGATAAATTTGTTAGAAAAAAAATTTAATTAGCTATATGAAGGAGTGAAAATGTCAAAAAATCAAGTGCTTCAAGATCCCTTTTTAAATTCTTGCAGAAAGAAGAAAGTCTCTGTTTCCATTTATTTGGTAAATGGTATAAAGTTAAATGGATATATTGATTCATTCGACCAATATGTGATAATTTTAAAAAATACGGTTAATCTAATAGTATATAAACATGCTATTTCAACAATTGTTCCTTCTCAGTTTGTTTATTTAGAAGAAGAGAATATAAAAAATGGTTAAATAAATAGGATCATCAAATTTGATTGATATAATTTATAATATTTCCAATCAAGCTCTCTTAGTGCATATAGAGAATAATTCAATAGGAATTAATAATTCAAAAGAAGAGTTTCAAGATTTAACAAGATCTGCAAACATAGAATATATAGATATAATATATTTAACAAAAAAAAATAAAAATATAAATATAAAATATTTTATTGGAAAAGGTGACGCTGAGCTTGTAAAAGACAAAGTTCTAGAAACTGGTGCCAAGCTTGTTATTTTTAATGTCGATTTGAGTCCAAGTCAAGAGCGTAATCTTGAGTTACTATTATCTGCCAGAGTTCTTGATAGAACAGGATTAATATTAGATATTTTCGCTCAAAGAGCATTTTCGCATGAAGGAAAACTTCAAGTTGAGTTAGCACAGTTAAAGTATTTATCCACTAGATTAATTAGAGGCTGGAGTCATCTTGAAAGACAGAAAGGTGGTATTGGTTTGAGAGGGCCTGGGGAAACGCAATTAGAGACAGATAGAAGATTGATAGAAGCAAGAATTAAGACTATTAATAAAAGACTTTTAAAGGTAGAAAACCAAAGAAAATTAAGTAGAAATTTAAGATTAAAGTATAATATTCCTAGAATAAGTATAGTTGGCTATACTAATGCTGGAAAATCCACTTTATTTAATTTACTTACTAATTCAAATGTTTTAGCAGAAGATAAATTATTTGCTACATTAGATCCGCTTCACAGAAAATTAAATTTGGAATATAAAAAAGATGCAGTTGTAAGTGATACTGTTGGTTTTATCCGAGATTTGCCTTATCACTTAATTGAATCTTTTAAGTCTACTATATCAGAAGTCTCTGAAAGTAATTTGCTTCTCCATGTAATAGACTTGAGTGACAATAATTTTTCCTATTATATAGATGAAGTGAATAGTGTTTTAAAAAGTATTAATTCAGAAAATATCCCAACAATATTAGTTTTTAATAAAATTGATCAAAATTATAATCCAGATAATTTCATGCACTTGCAAAAAGAATCTTTATGCTATGTATCCGCAAAAACTGGTTATGGAATAGATATGTTAAAAAAAGTTATAGCTGAAAAATTATTTGAACATTATGAGACTGTCCAATTAAAGATTAATTCTGATCAGTGGCAAGTTAGATCATCTATATATGAAAACTGTAATGTAATAGATGAAATATATACAAAATTTGGGCAAAACGAGATAAAATTCATGGCATCCAAAAGCTATATAAAATACTTATTTAAAAAAGGGTTATTAAGAATTAAAGACGTAAAATTAAAAAATTTTAGAAATTTGAAAGATAATTATAAGAATAAGCTAAATATTAAGCTATAATATTACTATTCAAAAAAATTACATTAAAAATGGAGTTATAATTGTTACAGAAAATAAAAAAAGTCTTTTGGAATAAGTTAAATAATGAAAAAGATCCTTGGGGTAGCGATAAAGATCCTTGGGGTAGAAATAAAAAACAAAATCCTCCAGATATAGATGAATTAATTAATAAGTTTTTGTCATCTTTTGGTGGAATTTTTGGTTATAAAAAACAACAGAAAGGTAATAATGGCGGGAACAATAGTTTTTTTTCTTTGAAGAAAGTACTTATCGCCATAATTGTTATATGGTTTGGCTCAGGTTTTTATATTGTTAGTGAAAATGAAAGAGCAGTTATTAAGAGATTTGGCTCATATGAAAGAACATCAACCCCTGGCCCAGGTTGGCACATGCCTTTTCCTATAGAAAGTAGAGAGATAGTTAATTTTACTGGAATAAGAAGTGTTGAAAAAAGAACTACAATGCTTACAAAGGATGAGAATATAGTAGAGTTAGCATTTTCTGTTCAATACAAAGTTCAAAGTGCAGAAGATTTTTTATTTAATGTTGAAAATCCAGATATTGAAGGAGATAAGACTTGTGGTTTTGGAGCTTTAAGTACAATTTGTGGAGTTTTAGATTCAGCAATAAGAGAAGTAGTTGGTAATAATGAAATGGATTTCATTTTAAGAGAAGGTAGAACAGAAGTTTCAACAAAAACTCAAGAAATAATGCAAATTGTTTTAGATCAATACGGGTCAGGAATTATAGTTACGACAGTAAATTTACAGGATTCTCAACCACCAGCACCTGTTCAAGAGTCTTTTCAAGATGCTACAAGAGCAAGAGAGGATATGGAGCGATACAAAAATGAGGCTGAGGCATATGCAAATGAAATTATACCTCAAGCAAGAGGAGAAGCTGCTAGAATGATTCAAGATTCTCTCGCCTATAAAGCAAAAGTTGTAGCAAATGCAGAAGGAGAAGCAAATAGATTTTCGAATTTATTAAAAGAATATAAAAAAAATCCAGAAGTTACTAGAAAACGTTTATACCTTGATGCGTTAGAATCAGTTTATTCAAGGAGCTCTAAAATTCTTGTAGATGTTAAAAAAGGCAATAATTTAATGTTATTACCATTAGAGAAAATACTTTCTTCTAAAGAGGTTCAAGAAAGTATAAAAAATGACGAGTCACAAGAAAAATTTCAAGAAAAAAAAAGTAAAACTCAAAGAAATATTAGATAGGAGAGATAATTATGAGTAAATTATTATTTTTAATTGGTGGTATATATTTAATAATATCTTCTACAGTTTTTTATGTTACAGAAACTCAAAGAGCTATGATTTTTCAGCTAGGTGAAATTAAACAAGACGATTTAAAACCTGGTTTGCATTTTAAGTTTCCATTGGTTAATAATGTTCTTAAATTTGATTCGAGAATTCTAACAATGGACTCACAACCCGAGTTATTTTTAACAAGTGAAAAGAAAAATATGTTAGTTGATTTTTTTGTAAAATGGAAAATATCTAATGTTAAGACATATTATAAAGCAACTCTCGGTGATAGGGTTAGAGCAGAGGGAAGAATAGCGCAGATAGTTAAAGATGAATTAAAAAATCAGTTTGGTGTTAGAACAATACAGCAAGCTATATCTGGTGAAAGAGATGATATTATGACTGGTTTAAAACCAAAAATTACCTCTATTGTAAAAGAACTTGGAATTCAAATAATTGATGTAAGAGTGAGTCGAATCGAACTTCCCGGGGATGTCAGCGAATCTGTTTATGAAAGAATGCGCGCAGAAAGAAGTAGAACAGCAAAAGATTTTAGAGCTAGAGGACAAGAGTCTGCAGAGATTATTAGAGCTGAGGCAGACAAACAAAGAACTATAATTGTAGCTGAAGCCTATAAAATTTCGCAAAAAGAAAAAGGCTTAGGAGATGCAAAAGCAGCAGCAATTTATGGAAATGCTTATGGAAAAGACCCAGAATTTTATGCTTTTACAAGAAGCTTAAAATCATACACTGATACTTTTAAAGAAAAATCAGATATTTTAGTGGTGGATTCTGATTCCGAGTTCTTTAAATATTTTAAAAGCAAAAATAAAAAATAGATTTTGCATAAAGAAATAAAAATATTAAATCATAAAGACACAAATAATGCCAATTACTAAGTGGATCTTACCTGAAGGTGTAGAGGATATATTACCTGAGCAAGCATACTGGCTTGAAATGAAAAGAAGAGAAGTAATAGATACTTTTTTTTTCTATGGGTATGGTCTTGTTATACCGCCTTTAATAGAATATTCTGATTCATTTTTGGGTAATATAAGTGAGGATCTAAATTTACAAACTTTTAAATTTATCGATCAGGAAACTGGTAAGCAGTTAAGTTTAAGAGCAGATATTACCGCGCAGATTTCAAGAATTAATTCAACATATAATAGCAAAGATAAAATTAGTAGATATTGTTACTTTGATAATGTTGTGAGAGCAAAAAATAATGAGTTAAAAAAATCTAGAATACCTATTCAGGCAGGAGCAGAATTAATTGGTAACCCAGATATAAATAATGATGCGGAAGTAGTTAGTCTGATGCTTGATGTCGTAAAAAAATTTACAAGAAAAAAAATATTTTTAGATATAGGGCATGTTGGCATTTTAAAAAAATTGATAGAGTTTGCAAATTTAGAAAAAGAACAAGAAAAAAAAGTTAAAAAGTTAATTCGAAGTAAATCCAGTTCTGAGATAAAAGAATATCTAAAAACTTTAGATATTGATAATAATCTCAGAGAATGTTTAGGTGATTTTCCAAAGATGCATGGCTCTATAGAAAAAATTAAGATACATATACAGCAACTTAAATACTTTAATAAGGATATAGAAAATGATATTAATTATATAATTAATCTCTGTAAAATAGTAGGTGATACACATAAAGATGTATTTATTAAATATGATTTTTGTGAGCTTCAAGGATTTGACTATGAAAATGATATTATTTTTTGTACATATATAGAAAATATTAGTGAAGAAGTTGCGTTAGGTGGAAAGTATGATTTTGAGTCAAAACATGGTATTGGTTTTAGTGTAGATGTAAGATATTTGTTAAAAAATCAAGTTTATAAAAAAATATTAGAAAATAAATCTGGAAAATGGGTTGCCAAGGATGCTTATGATTAAAAGTATTGCTATTTTAGGAGCTCAATGGGGAGATGAAGGTAAAGGAAAGATTGTCGATATACTTACAAAAAATTGTGATGCTGTTATAAGATTTCAAGGCGGTCATAATGCTGGACATACATTAGTTGTTAATAATAAGAAAACAATTCTACATTTGATCCCATCTGGAATTTTACATAATAACGTTAAATGTATAATTGGAAATGGTGTTGTTTTGTCTTTGGATGCTCTATCTGAAGAAGTTGAAAACTTAAAAAAAAATGATATTCATATAGATGGTCGTTTATTTATTTCAGGAAACTGTCCATTAATATTACCTGTTCATATTGCACTAGATAAAGTTCGTGAAATAAAGAAAGGACAAGGAAAAATTGGTACAACAGGTAGAGGAATAGGTCCGGCATATGAGGACAAAATTTCTCGAAGAGGTATAAGGTTTTCTGATTTATCTGAATATAAAAAATTATTAAATACAGTTTCTGAGTTATTAGATTATCATAATTTTATTTTAAAAAATTATTATAATTACCATGTTTATGATCCAGTCGAGACATGCGAAAAATTAATAGAACATTATGAAAGATATAAAGATTGTATAACTGATGTTCCTAGTTTTATAGAATGTCTATTTCAAGAAAATAAAAAAGTTGTTTTTGAGGGAGCTCAAGGAACATTGTTAGATATAGATCATGGAACATATCCTTTTGTAACATCTTCAAATACAACGGTCGGTGGAATTTTTACTGGATCGGGAGTAGCGCCAAAAAATTTAGATTATATACTTGCTATAGTTAAGGCATACACTACAAGAGTAGGATCAGGTCCTTTTATGACAGAGTTATTTGATGAGAATGGCAAAATGTTAAGCGAAAGAGGTCAAGAATTCGGCTCTACTACAGGTAGACAACGAAGATGTGTTTGGTTAGATTTAGTAGCGCTACAGCGATCAATTGTTATTAATGGCTTTACAGGAATATGTATAACAAAACTTGATGTATTAGACACATTTAAAGAAATAAAAGTCTGCATAGGGTATAAGGAAAATAAGCCAGTATATAAAGAATATGAAGGTTGGCTGGAAAATATTTCAAAGATTAAAAAGTATGATGATTTGCCTGAAAAAACTAAAGCTTATATAAAAAGTATAGAAAGTTTTTTAAATGTACCTATAGTAATAATATCAAATGGTCCAGGAAGAGAAGAAAATATAATGG
>CAXNNI010000017.1:0-10784 GCA_964203715.1 Gammaproteobacteria bacterium | reverse complement strand
GGTGTTGAAGGTGTGGTTCCCAATAGATATATATATGAGGGATTTTAATTCTATTGTTACTTTCTGATTTAAATTTTTCAACTTTGCCATTAATAATACCTAAGCACTTTGTGCCATTATTTTCTTCGCTTGATTCTAAGAGAACTTGCATTCCCATACATATACCTAAAAAAGGTTTTATTTTTGAGTTTTGTTTAATTATTTCGCTTAGATTTTTGTCATTAATTGACTGCATACATTTTTTAGCTGCTCCTTGCCCAGGGAATATAATTTTATCTGCATTATTTATTTTATCCGAATTTGATGAAATTATAACCTTTTCGTTTGGCGCAACATACTCAATAGCTTTCAAAACAGAGCTTAAATTACTCATTCCATAATCTATTATAGCAATTGTGCTCAATTTGCGGCTTTCCTCTTTCTAAAGGACGCCTTTAGTAGAAGGCGGTCTGTTTCCATTTTTTAAGAAATCAATTTCTTTTGCGTTACGAAATGCTCTGCCAAATGCTTTAAATATGGTTTCAGCAATATGATGTCCATTTTCACCTTTTAAATTATCAATATGTAATGTAACCATAGCGTGATTACAAAAACCCTGGAAAAACTCATGAATTAGATCAACATCAAAATCATTAATGTATTGTCTTGGATATGAAACAGAATACTCTACATTTGGTCTTCCTGAAAAATCTATAACTACTCTAGATAGGGCTTCATCTAATGGTATATAAGCATAACCATATCTATTAATTCCTTCTTTGCCTCCGATGGCTTTATGAAAGGCTTGACCAAAGCATATACCAATATCCTCAACAGTATGGTGAGCATCAACTTCTAGATCACCTTTTGCTTTTATTTTTAAATCAATTTGTCCGTGTTTGCAAATTTGCTCTAACATATGCTCAAAAAAAGGCATACCAGTATTTACTTCGCAAATACCTTTGCCGTCGATATTGAGGCTTAAGTCGATATTTGTTTCATTTGTTTTTCTTTGTACTGATGCTTCTCGCTTTTTCATCATTTATAAAAAAATTATTAAAAGTTAAGTATAATAAAATTATGTACAATATGCACTAAATGATGATGATCAGCGCAATTCAAAAGATATGTCTTTATTTACTTAGTTTTTTAAGTCCGGCATTTATTAGTATTTTAGCAAAAATATTGGTTTTAATATTTTTTTCAAAAAAAAGTAAAAAATATCTTATAACTAAAAAAAATCTAAATGTATGTTTTCCAGATAAATCAATTGCTTGGGTAAATAAGATAACCCAGAAAAGCCTTTATGAGTATGCTAGAACTTTACTAGAAGCACCTTATTTATATAGAAATGCAAAAAAAAATATAAACAAATTAATTAATAAAGTTTATTCAGAAAATATAATTGACGAAGCCGTCAAAAACGGAAGAGGAATTATTTTTATGACACCCCATCATGGCTCATGGGAGCTAAGTGGTTTATTTGTATCAAGTAAGATTAAAACATTTACAATGTATAAACCTTTAAAAAATACTATTTTAAATAACTTTATTGTATCTGGAAGAAAAGCTAAAGGAGCAACATTGGTTGAAACTGATGCTAATGGTGTAAAAGAATTACTAAAAGCATTAAAAAATAAATATGCAATTGGAATACTACCTGACCATACGCCTAAACTTAATCAAGGAGTAATGTCACGTTTTTTTAATGTACCTGTGAATACAACAACTTTAATTTATAAGTTGGCAATAAAAGACAAAATACCAATAATTTATATCTTTTCGGAAAGATTGCCAGGATCAAAAGGTTATAATATTCATGTTGGTTCTATAAATAAAATTTTTTATGAGCTTGATGAAATTAAGGCAACAAATTTATTAAATAAGACTATAGAGGATTTAGTCAATAAGAATATTGCACAGTACCTTTGGTCTTACGAAAGATTTAGAAATAGAACCGGGGTAAAAGAAAATATTTATAATTAATTAAATTATTTTTTCCAGAAATCAGGAGTAAAAATTACTAGCAATGTAAATATTTCAAGTCTTCCTATAATCATGATAAAACAGAGTATCCATTTATTGAAATCTGATAAGCTTTCGCAGCTATATAGTACTTCACCATGACCTGCACCTACATTATTTATTGCAGCTGCAACTGCTGAGAAAGAAGTTAAAAAATCTAGACCTGAAAACATCAATAAAAGCAGCGCTGTTAAAAAAAAAAATATATACATTGTAAAAAATACACATATTATTTCTATGGTTTTATCGCTAATAACAGTATTACTAAATTTTATTTTAATTTTTGAGTTAGGGTGTATTAATTTTTTTAATTGTCTATAGCTATTCTTTGCTAAAAGTACTACTCTTATTGTTTTCATGCCGCCAGTTGTTGATCCTGCGCACCCACCAATAAAGCTAAAAAGAATTAATATTAATGGCACAAAACCAAGGTAGGAATTGTAAGTAGAATTTGTAAAACCAGTACTTGTCAAAATAGAAACTGCATTAAATGAATGAGCAATTATTTCTCTAGATCTTAGTACCCCATCTTGATTATAAGTATAAAGAATTATTAATGTAGATAATAAGATAATTAAAAATATAAAGAAAAATGTTTCTGTATCATTACGATAAGGGGATATAGATTTATTTTTTAACGCAAGATAATGCAGACTAAAATTTAAACTTCCAGCAATCATGAAAAAAATTGCAACCAACTCTATCCATTGATTATCATAAAAACCAAAACTTTCATTACGAGTAGAAAATCCACCTGTTGAAATAGTTGATAAGCTATGGCATATGGAATCAAAAATATTCATTCCAGCTATAAAATACATTGTGGAGCAAAAAATTGTCAATGTTACGTAAACTACCCAGAGCCATTTTGCTGTTTCAGTAATTCTTGGTGTAACTTTTTTTTTAATAGATCCAGCTTCTGCTTTATATAACAGCATTCCACCTGAGCCAAGTATCGGGAAAATAGCAACTACTAAAACAACTATGCCTAGGCCACCTAACCACTGCAAGAATTGTCTATAAAATAATATAGATTCTGGTAAACCACTTATCTTGTTTAAGATAGTCGAGCCTGTTGTTGTTAAACCAGATATGGACTCAAACACTGCATTTGTATTAGAAAGTTTTAAAGATTCGCTCATTATAAAAGGAAGAGCACCAAAAAAACTTAATATTAACCAGATTAATGATACAATAATAAAACCATCTCTTAGTTTTAATTCCACTTTATAATTAACTGCTGGTATCCAAAACATTAAACCTGTAGCTAAAGTTATAATTAAAGTAATAAAAAAATACCATGCTTGATTATCTTGATAAATTATACTTACAATAATTGGTATAATAATAGTTATACTGAAAATTATTAGTAATAAGCCAAGTATTTTCATTACAGATTTTATTTGCATAATACTTTATGTAAATATTTCTTCTATTTGTTTTATATCTTTTTTATCAACAAGGTAAATTAAGTGATCATTTTCTTCTATAACTGTATTTGAGATGTCAAATATAAAATTATTATTTCTAATAATACAACAATTAACTATATTTTTAGGTAAATTTAATTGTTTAGTGTTTTTTCCTATAATCTTTGCTTTTTCTTTATACTTTATTTTAAATTCAAGTAATTCAATCTGGTTTCCCATTAAAGTATGAGTCTTAAGAATAGTTTCTTTTCTTATATGCGTTAGTAGTGCTCCCATTGTTAAGTTTTCAGGAGACACAGCAATATCGATTTTTCCTTTTTCTAGTAAATCAGAATAACTCAGTTTATCAATGATAGAAATAACTGTTTTAGCCCCAAGTTTTTTAGCCATCATAGCAGACAAAATATTAGCTTCATCATCATTAGTAAGAGCACAAAAGACATCCATATGTTCAATATTTTCTTCTAGCAAAACGTCTTCATTCGATGAATTACCGTGTATCACAATTGCATCATTAAGAAATTCTGATAAATACTCTGCTCTATCGTTATTACTTTCAATTACTTTAACTTGAAAGTTTTTACTGATGCTTTCACATAAGTGCATTCCAATGTTACCCCCTCCGGCAATCATTATTCTTTTGTTAATTTTATTATTATTAAAAAGTTTTGTTATTTTTGAAATGTGTTCTTCCTTGCATAATATCAAAATTTCATCTTTATCTTGTAAAATATCATTATCTTCAAGTGAATATAATTTATTTAATCTGATGAAAGCACAAATTTTAACATTAAAATTTTCACATGCAGATTGATAAAAATTTATAGAGTTGTTTGTATTATTATTTTCTTTATAAATAATATTTATCAAACAATTTTCATTTTCATAAAAATTAAATATTTGGTTGATTCCCTGAAAAGTAATTAGTTTTTTTATGTAATTAGATGTTATAAGTTCAGGACTAATTGTAAAATCTATAAGAGACGATTCATTCGCAAATAAACTTTCATAGTTTAAATATTCTAAATCTCTAATTCGCGCAATTTTTGTTTTGATTCCAAAAACTGTATAAGCAACTTGACAGGCAATCATATTTGTTTCATCACTTTTAGATACAGCTATAAGCATATCAGCTTTATGAGCTTCTGCGGACTCAAGAATTTTAGGATGAGCTCCATTTCCATGAATTGTTTGTAGATCTATTTTTGAAGCAATATCTTCTAAAAGTTCTAAGCTTTTATCAATTAAAGTAACGTCATTACCTTCTTTTACGAGATTTATAGATAACTCACTTCCAACTTTTCCAGCTCCAACGATTATAATTTTCATAATTAATATGTATTATAGAGCAAAAGCAATAAATATATTAAATATTTATTATTCAAATTTCTTTCCTTTTAAATCAAAAGTTCTTATAAAAGCTTCTACATCTAGAGCTTTAGCATTGTCTCTTTGTAACTTTTTAATTATTAATAAGCCTTCCTTTGTATAAACTTCAATATATTTATTAGTTATAGATTTTATATTTCCAGGAGTGCCTTTGGTTTTTAATTCTTTGAATTCGCTATCATGAATTTTAATTCTTTCTCCTGATATAAGTGTTTCTGCAATTGGCCATATGTTAAAAGCCATAATTTTTTTATGAATTTTTTCTGCATTATCATTCCAGTTAATTTTTGCTTCTTCTTTTTTAATTTTTTGTGCGTATGTGGCAATACTTTCATTTTGAGGTTGCAATTTAAAGTTATTTTCTATTATGGCTTCGAGAGTTTTTAGCATACATTGAATTCCTATATCAATAAATTTGTTTTGCATAGAAAAAGAAGAATCATTATCGTTAATTGCAATCGACTCTTGATAGATTATGTCGCCCTTATCTAATTCTTTGGTAATTTGCATTATCGTAATACCTGAAGTTTTATCTCCGGCTTCTATAGCTCTTTGAATTGGCGCAGCCCCTCTCCATCTTGGGAGTAAGCTTGGGTGAACATTGATGCTTCCGTATTTTGGTATAGAAATAAATTCTCTTGTTAAAATTAAACCATAAGCCACAACTATTAAAATATCAGGTTTTATTTCAGTAAGTTCATCTGTTTCTTTTTTTGAAATTTTTTCTGGTTGTTTAATAACTATATTATTCTTTTCAGCGGTATTTCTAACAGGACTATGAGTTAATTTTAGTCCCCTACCAGATTTTTTGCTCGGTTGCGTAAAAACAGCTACAACATCATGCTTTGAATTTATTAAAGCAGTCAAATAGTTTTCTGCAAATGATGGAGTCCCTGCAAATACAATTTTTAATTTCTTCACTTTATAGAGTACTGCTCTTTGATTTATAGTTAGGCATCTCTTTTCTAGACTCCAGCTTTCCTTCCTTTTTTAATTTTATAATTTTTTTTTCTATTCTGTTTCTTTTTAGACTAGATATATAATCTACAAAAAGTTTTCCATTTAAATGATCAATTTCATGCTGTATACAAGTAGATAGTAGACCATCAGCTTCTAAAATAACTGGATCACCATTATAGCTTATAGTTGAAATTTTAACTTTTTTTGGCCTAGATACCGACTCATAAAAACCTGGCACTGATAAACAGCCTTCTTTCATAGTATCTTTATCATCTGATAATGATAATATTTCTGGGTTGATAAGACATATCTTTTCGCTTTTATTTCTTGAAATATCAATAACAATAATTCTTTTATGGATATTAACTTGGGTGGCGGCTAACCCTATGCCATTCTCTTCATACATTGTATGAAACATTTGATTAATAATATTTCTAATGGAGTCATCAACTTTTTCAACATGTTGAGCTTTTTTTCTTAGTCTATTATCGGGAAAATGTAATACTTGCAGTTTACGCATATTAATTTTGTGATTTTTTAACCAAATAGAATTATACTATGGACTTTGAAATAATATAATATTTTAGTGCATTATCTATATCAACAGTATTTGTCTTTTTGACTAAAGTTAAACAATGTATTATGGTTAAAAATAACTAACGAAAAATATCGTTAACAACTTAAGCAACAAAATTTTTTTAATAAAATCAATAACTTAAGGAGATAAACCATGAAAGAAACAATATTAGACATTTTGATGTTTATGTTTCAGAGCTACGTGGACGATGAAGATGGAGCTGAACTTGATAAAAATTTATTACATGAAAATTTAATAAATGCAGGATTTTCCGGAAAAAATATCGAAAAAGCCTTTGAATGGCTAGAAGCTATTCCAGGTGAAAATGAAAGTTTCTTATTAAAAAAACCAAAAAAGAATAGCTTTAGATTATATAGCGATGCTGAATATGAAAAAATTGGTGATGAGGGTTTATGTTTTTTAATGTTTTTAGAGCGACTAGATATTTTTCATGGTGAAATTAGAGAACACGTTATAGATAGGATTATGGCTTTAGACACTTATAGTGTTGATCTAGGTCAAATTAGATGGGTAGTTTTAATGATATTGTTTAATATACCTGGAAACGAAAGTAGCTATGCATGGCTACAAAATTTAAATTCTGAAAATATATCCACTTATGTTCATTAATTAATAGTAATAATTATAAAAGTTAGGTTGTATTAATTATGAGTGAAAATATAGTAATTGTTGAGTCTCCTGCAAAATCTAAAACTATTGAAAAATATTTAGGGAGCGACTATAAAGTAATTTCAACAGTTGGACATTTGAGAAATCTTCCTTTAAAAAATGGTGTAGACGTTGATAACAATTATGAAATGAAATATGAGTTAATAGAACGCGACCATAATAAGCCTCAACAAATAATACGTGATATTAAAAATGCATTAAGAACAGCAAAAAAACTTTACCTGGCAACAGATCAGGATAGAGAAGGCGAGGTAATTGCTTGGCATTTGTTAGATATATTAGAAAAAGAAAATGCCCTATCTGGAATAAAAGTATTAAGAATTGTTTTTAATGAGATTACAAAAAAAGCAATTACTAAGGCAATAGAAAGCCCAAGAGAACTCTCTTATGATCTTATCCACGCTCAATTTGCAAGAAGAACAATAGACTATTTATATGGAATGAAAATATCCCCGTTATTATGGGGTATTGGCATTAGAAAAGGTTCTGCAGGTAGAGTACAAAGTCCTGCATTAAAAATGATTATAGAGAGAGAGGAAGAAATAAAAAAATTTATTTCTCAAGAGTATTGGTCTATTAATGGAATTTTTTTAAAAAATAAAAAAGCTTTTGATGCTTTCTTATATAGCATCGACGGAAAAAAATTATCAAAATTTGATATTAATAATGAAAAACAAGCAGATGTAATAAAAAATGGGGTTTTAGAAAATATAAATAATGGGTTTAATGTTTTAAAAGTAGTAAAAAAACAAAAGAAAAGGCAACCAGCAAAACCCTTTATAACATCTACTTTACAGCAGGAGTCATCTAGAAAACTTAGATTTTCAGCAAGAAAAACGATGAGTGTTGCTCAAGAATTATATACAGGCATAGACTTAGGAGAAGGACCGATTGGACTAATAACTTACATGAGAACTGATTCTGTTAATTTGGCACAAGAAGCCATTAATGAAATTAGAATAATTATTTCAAAGCTTTTTGGGAAAGATGCTTTACCAGAAAATAAAAGAGAATACTTTAATACTTCTAAAAATGCACAAGAAGCACACGAAGGAATAAGACCTACATCGGTAGAAAGAATACCTGAGAATATTAAAAAATATTTAAGTAAAGATCAATATGATCTTTATTCATTAGTATGGCAGAGAACAATTGCATCGCAAATGAATGATGCTATTTTAAATTCTGTATCAATAGATTTAGGTTTAAAAGATAAAGTATTTAGAGCAACTGGACATTCAATACATTATTCAGGTTTTATGCAGATCTATTTAGAGGGCACCGATGAAGAAGACTTAGAAGCTGAGACCAAGATATTACCTTTAATGGAGGAAGGAGACCAAATCCAATTGGAAAAAATTAATGCTGTACAGCATTTTACGCAACCACCTGGAAGATATACTGAGGCAAGTTTAATTAAAAATCTTGAAAAAGAGGGTATTGGCAGACCATCTACTTATGCAGCCATTATTGAAACACTAAGTTTTAAAGAATATGTGGAAATAGAAAATAGAGTGTTAATTCCAACAGGAAAAGGAGCTTCTGCATGCGCTTTTTTAGATAAAAACTTTAATGATTTTATAAAATACAATTATACGTCAGAACTTGAAGAGAAATTAGATAAAATATCGAGAGGCGAAATTGAATGGATCCCGACTACAGATTTATTTTATAAGCATTTAATTAAAATGGTAAGTGTTACAGAAAAATTATCTCCTGAAGAAAGAAAACAAGAAAGAGTATTAGGAGTAGATCCGAAAAGTGGGAGAGTTGTGTCCGTAAGACATGGTCCCTTTGGTCCTCATGCAATGATTGGAAGCAAAGATGACCCTAAGGAATCTGGAAAACCTAGGTCTGCATCATTAAAGAAAGGCCAGGATATTGCAACTATAACTATAGAAGAAGCGTTAGATTTATTTGTATTACCAAGAGTTCTTGGAGAAACACCTGAAGGCCAATTTATTACAGCATGTTTGGGTAGGTTTGGGCCATACTTGAATTATGGAGAAAACAAAAACTTATCTTTAAAAGGTTTAGAAAAGGAAGGAGACGATCCTTTTGATCCATATACAATAGGCTTTGCACAAGCTTTGTCTTTGATAGAGCAAAAAAAAATGTTGGAAGCAAATAAAATAATTAAAAATTTTGAGCAAAAAAATATTCAGGTTTTAAACGGAAGATTTGGTCCTTATGTAACTGATGGGAAAAAAAATGTGAAAATTCCAAAAGATCAAGATCCAAAAGATTTATCATTAGCTGAATGCGAGCTGTTGATTGAGAATACTCCTGTGAAAAAAGGAAGATTTTCAGTAAGAAAGAAGGTAGTAGTTAAAAAAAAATAGAGTTCAATATAAAACTATAATGCAAGATAACGATATAAAGTAATCATAATTATATGGCAAAAATTTTAGATCTTAATAAAAAAAATGACTATATAAAATTTGCAAAAGAAGTTTTTAATGGCGCTATTTTTGTTTATCCAACAGAATCGGTATTTGGATTAGGTTGTGACATAAACAATAAGAATGCTATTGAAAGAGTTTTAAGTTTAAAAAGAAGAGATGTGTGTAAGGGTTTAATAGTTATATCAGATAATTTTGAAAAAATTAAATACTTAATTGATATAAAATATCACCAAGTATTTATTGAGAATTATAAGACCGATGTACCAACAACATGGATTTGCCCAGCAAGCAAAAGAGTTCTTTCTGAAATTACTGGTGGCACTCAAAAAATAGCTTTAAGAATTACAGAGAATTTCACTTGTATAAAAATATGTAAAATACTAAATGCTCCAATAATATCTACAAGTGCAAACAAATCAGGTGAAAAGCCTTTTATAAAATATGATGACATCTTAAATAATTTTTATAACGATGTTGATTATATCATAAAGGGTAATGTAGGTAATAGTAAAAAACCGTCAAGAATTATAGATTTATTGACAAAAGATATTTTGCGAGAAGGAGGGTAGGTGCAAGAAATTAAAAAAGAAACTTTTTTACAGGTTAAAAATTATTTTTTAAACTTACAAAAAAGTTTAATTTCATTAGTTTATCAATATGAAAATAAAAAATTTATTAAAGACAGATGGACAAGAGAAGAAGGTGGAGGAGGTATTACCTGTATACTTCAAAATGGCGCAGTTTTTGATAAAATTGGAGTAAACTTTTCAGATATACAAGGAAAAGCTTTACCTTCTTCGGCAACAAATATAAGGCCTGAATTACAGGGAAGAAATTATAAAGCCATGGGGGTTTCTTTAGTAAGTCATCCAAGTAATCCTCATGTTCCAACTGCACATTTAAATGTTCGTTTCATGATCGCTTATAAGAAAGGGCAACCACCAATTTGGTGGTTTGGAGGTGGTTTTGATATGACTCCTTATTACGGGTATGAAGAAGATATTATTCACTGGCACAAAACCGCTCAAGAAATATGCCTACCATTTGGAGTAGAAGTATATTTTCAGTATAAAAAAAATTGCGATGAATATTTTTACATTAAACATAGAAAAGAACCAAGAGGTATAGGTGGAATATTTTTTGACGATTTAAATATTTGGGAGTTTGAAAAATGTTTTGATTTTATCAAATCTGTTGGAGATGGTTTTATAAAAGCTTACGTCCCTATTATAAATAAGCGTATTTCTAAAAAATATAATAATAAGCAAAAAGATTTTCAATTGTATCGTCGCGGAAGATATGTAGAATTTAACTTGGTATATGATAGAG
>CAXNNI010000016.1:0-11235 GCA_964203715.1 Gammaproteobacteria bacterium | reverse complement strand
ACCATCTTTTAATTTTTGCAATCTTACTCCTTGTGTATTTCTTCCTAGAATAGAAATATCTTTAACTGATATTCTTTGTAAAGTTCCATGACCAGTTATAAGCATTAGGTCATTGCTTTCATTAACTTTTATAGCACCTATTACTTTACCATTTCTTAATGATGTTTTAGAAATAATTTTACCTTGCCCACCTCTTCCTTGATTCTCAAAATCATTTATTTTAGCTCTCTTTCCATATCCATTTTCTGTTGCAATCAAAATATCATCCATATCACCTTTTTGATTACTAATCATACTTATAACTGAAAAACCATCTCGCATCCTCATGCCTATATTTCCAAATCCACCTCTATTTTGACATTTAATTTGATCTTCGCTTATTTTAATAGCTTTTCCTGCATCAGAAAATAACATTATTTCGCTTTTTCCGTTTGAAATACAAGCACCAATTAAACTATCCCCATCTTTTAAACTTACAGCTTTAACTCCAGTACTTCTTAAATTTGAGTAAACAGATAATTTATTTTTAACAATCTGACCTTTTTTTGTAGCCATAATTACAAATAAATCTTCACTATAGTTTTTTATATTTAACATTGTAGTTATTTTTTCTTCTTTAGATTGTAAATTTAATATATTAATAATAGGTTTACCTTTTGCGCCTCTACCAGATTGAGGTACTTTAAATGCTTTTAATTCGTAAACTTGGCCTCGATTTGAAAAACATAAAATTGATTCATGAGAACTTACTATAATTAACTTCTTAATAAAGTCCTCTTCCTTCATAGTTGCTGCAATTTTTCCTCTGCCACCCCTTTTTTGAGCACTATAAACATCAACAGCTTGAGCCTTTAAATAGCCCTCTTGAGACAATGTTATAACTAAATCTTCTTCTTTTATAAGATCTTCTTCTGAAAATTCTATTAAATTTTTAAACTGTGTTCTTCTTTTATCCGCATATACATTCTTAATCTCAGTTAATTCTTCCCTAATTACATCCATCAAAATATTGTTATCATTTAGTATAAAGTTATATTCTTTAATTGCATTTATAAGTTCTTTATAATCTGAAAATATTTTATCTTGCTCTAAAGCCGTTAATCTACTTAACCTCATTTCCAAAATTGCTTGTGCTTGATTTTCTGACAAGAAATATATTTTTTTATTAAGACCTAAACCTTCGATTAAATCATCGGGTTTTGTTATTTCTATACTTATTGAATCCAACATTTTAAGAATAAGACCAGCGTTCCATTCTGATAATAAAAGTTTAGTTTTAGCTTCTTGCGAATTTTTTGACTCTTTAATTAGCTGGACGATTGCATCAATGTTTGATAAAGCCACAGCTAAACCCTCTAAAAGATGAGCTTTTTCTTTTGCTTTTCTTAGATCAAAAATT
The DNA here is from genome assembly GCA_964203715.1 of Gammaproteobacteria bacterium. Taxonomy (GTDB): domain Bacteria; phylum Pseudomonadota; class Gammaproteobacteria; order Poriferisulfidales. The sequence goes on along the minus strand of CAXNNI010000016.1, from coordinate 9,836 downwards.
GTTCTTCGAGTCACAACTTCTTTTCTGTGTTCTATAAATGATACTAGGATTGTTTTTAAACTAACTGTCCTTGGTTTTCCATCAAGCAATGCGACCATATTTATGCCAAAAGATGATTGCATCTGTGTTTGCTTTAATAAGTTATTTAAGATAACTTCAAAAAGTTCACCTTTTTTTAACTCAATAACAATTCGCATGCCATCTTTATCAGATTCATCTCTTAACTCTGAAATACCTTCAATTTTTTTATCTCTTACTAACTCAGCAATTCTTTCTATTAGCTTTGCTTTATTAACCTGATATGGTAATTCAGTTACAATTATTTTTTGTTTTCCTTTTTTATCTTCTTCGATCTTAGTTACAGCTTGCATTATAACTTTACCCTTACCAGTTAAATATGCTGACTCAATTCCTCCAATATCTTTGTTATCAATTGTTATTATTCCTGAAGTAGGGAAATCTGGGCCTGGAATTATTTTTATTAATTCTTTGATTGTTATATCTGGCTTTTTAGTTAATGCTATAACGGCATCTATTACTTCTTGTAAATTATGTGGCGGAATATTTGTTGCCATTCCCACAGCAATACCTGACGAACCATTAATTAATAAATTGGGAACTCTAGTTGGCAATACAACTGGCTCAACCTCTGTTTCATCATAATTTGGCCTAAAGTCTACTGTTTCTTTATCTAAATCAGCTAAAAGTTCGTGAGATATTTTTGACATTCTTACTTCTGTGTATCTCATAGCTGCAGCAGAATCACCATCGACAGATCCAAAATTACCTTGACCGTCTATTAGAATATATCTCATAGAAAAATCTTGAGCCATTCTAACTATTGTGTCGTATGCTGCAGTATCTCCATGAGGATGATACTTTCCAATCACATCTCCAACTACACGTGCTGATTTTTTATAAGGCTTATTAGAATAGTTTCCCATTGCCTCCATGGCATATAAGACTCTTCTATGTACCGGTTTTAATCCGTCACGAATATCCGGAAGAGCTCTACCAACTATTACGCTCATAGCATAATCTAAGTAAGATTCTTCTGCCTCAATGTCAATATCACGAGTTATTATTTCTTTTACAGAATCTGACATTCTGTCTCCATTTAATATGTAATTGAAAAGTAAAATTATAACATGTGTAGTATTTTTTCACTACTTTATCAATGATAATTGAAAATTTAGACTACATATTAATGCTTATATTTTATAAATGTTATAATATATAAAAATGAATGTAGATTATAATGAAATTGAAAAATTTGAGGATATATCATTTAGCTGGTGGGACCCAGATGGTCCTTTCAAACCACTACATATGCTAAATCCAATTAGAACAGATTTTATAAAAAAAAATGTCAACCTTGAAAATAAATCATTAATTGATGTAGGTTGTGGTGGCGGACTCCTTTGTGAAAGCCTTTATTCAAAAAAAACAAAAATTAAAGGGATTGATTTATCAAAATCAGCAATCGAAATAGCTAAAACTCATCAAATAATTAATAATTTAAATATTGATTATCAATTAATAAGTATTGAAAATTTAATAGAAGAATCAGATGTAAAATATGATGTATTGTCATGCTTAGAACTTATTGAGCATGTTCCAGAACCAGAAAAACTAATTAAAGACTGCATTAAAATTACAAAAGAAAATGCTGATTTATTTTTTTCAACTTTAAATAGAAATTTTATATCTTTTATTGTATCAATATTAGGAGCAGAATATATTTTTAATATTTTACCTAGAGGAACTCATGACTTCAAGAATTTTATCAAACCTTCAGAGTTTTGTAGTTTTTTAAGAAAAAATTTATTAGAAATTAAAGATATAAAAGGAATTAATTACAATATACTAAATAAAAAATTTTACGAATCAAATAATCCAAAAATAAATTATATATTGCATTGTAAAAAAAATGCTAATTAATAAAAAAAAAATTCAGGCTGTTCTTTTTGACTTTGACGGAACACTAGCAGATACATCATATGATATGATTAACTGTTTAAATAAGTTATTAAAAAATTATAATAGAAAAAATATAGATATAAATCTAGCAAAAAACTTTATTTCAAAAGGCGCAGGAGGTCTAATAGATTATTCATGTCCAGATTTGTCTGTTAGTGATAGAAAAATGTATATTGATGAGTTTTTAAATATATATAAAGATAATATGTTTATAAATACTCATCTATTTGAAGGTATTAATGAAATTATAGATATAATAGTAAAAAAAAATTATAAGTGGGGCATAGTTACAAATAAACCAGGTTTTTTAGCTATTCCTATAATTAGAATGCTTAATTTTACTCACCAACCAAATTGTTTAATAACAGGAGACACTTTAAATGTTAAGAAACCTAATCCAGAACCACTATTATACGCTGCCAATCAAATACTATGTAACCCTGCTTATTGTATTTATATTGGTGATGATGTTAGAGATATAATTGCAGCAAAAGCTGCAGGAATGATATCTGTTGCTGCGTCTTATGGATTTATAGAAAAATATCACCTTATAAAAGAATGGAAAAGTGACTATATAATAGATACCCCATTAGATTTAAAAAAATTACTAAACTAATTAAATTAAATTTAAAGCCTGAACTATCTCTTCTGTAGTTTTTTTAGCATCACCTAAAAGCATCATGGTTTTATCTCTAAAAAATAAATCATTATCTACGCCCGCATATCCAGACGCCATTGATCTTTTCAAAAATAATGTAGTAGCTGCTTTTTCGACATCCAAGATTGGCATGCCATATATTGGACTTTGTGGATCTATTTTTGCTATAGGATTTGTAACATCATTAGCTCCAATAACAAACGCAACATCAGCTGTTGCAAACTCATGATTAATTTCTTCGAGTTCAAATACTTCATCATATGGAACATTTGCTTCTGCTAAAAGCACATTCATATGACCAGGCATTCTGCCAGCTACCGGATGAATAGCATATTTAATATCTACACCTTTTGATTTAAGAATATCGCACATTTCTCTTAACGCGTGCTGTGCTTGAGATACAGCCATTCCGTAACCAGGTACTATAATTACTTTTGTTGCATTGCTCATTATAAATGCCGCATCATCTGCACTACCTTGCTTTACGCTACCTTTAGGAGAAGATGTTAAAACTACTGCAGAATTACTATCGCCTCCGAATCCACCAAGAAGAACGCTTACTATTGATCTATTCATGCCTTTACACATGATGTAACTTAATATTGCTCCTGAAGAACCAACTAATGCACCTGTGATTATTAAAGCAGTATTAGCTAACGTAAATCCAATACCACATGCTGCCCAACCAGAGTAAGAATTAAGCATTGATACAACTACAGGCATATCGGCACCACCTATTGGTAAAACAACTAAAAAACCTATAAAAAAAGATAAAGCCACTATTGACCAAAAGTATTTTTCCATCTCAGAATTCATTGGATCCATTGATGTTATAAACACAAGCAATATAATAACTAGAAATATAATTAAGTTAATTAAGTGTTGACCTTTAAACACTAATGGATTACCACTAACTAGACCTTGCACTTTTGCAAAAGCTACTAAAGAACCAGAAAAAGTAATTGCACCAATAGCTAGACCTAAACTCATCTCGACCATACTTCCGGTTCTAATTAATCCACCCTCAAAGAAAGCCGCAGGATTTTTATATGCTCCAATCGCAACAAAAACCGCAGCCAGACCAACTAAACTATGAAAAGCTGCTACTAATTGCGGCAAAGCAGTCATACTAATTTTTTTTGCTAAAACAGAACCTATTGCCCCACCAAAGACTACCGCGATTATTATGTTTATATAACTAGAATAATTCGATACAGTTTCAGTACCGATTAAAGTAGCAATTATGGCTACAATCATTCCAATTATTCCGAATAAATTTCCTTGCCTAGCAGATACAGGCGAAGATAATCCTTTCAATGCTAAAATGAAAAGTACACCTGAAAGTAGATATGCAAAACCAATAATTATTGTTAACATTTTAGTACCTATTTATTTTTCTTTTTAAACATTACTAGCATTCTTTGCGCGACCAAAAATCCGCCAAATATATTTATAGACGCAAGAAAAACAGCTATTAATCCCATAGTGCTTGAAAAATTTATTAAACCCTTACTAGCAACTGCCGCTATTAAACCACCAACTATAATTACTGAGGATATAGCATTAGTTACAGCAAGAAGTGGTGAATGAAGCGCTGGAGTAACTCCCCATACAACGTAAAATCCAACGAAAATAGATAAAATAAATATAGAAAATAAACTTAAAAAATCCACTATAAAACTCCTCTAATAATTTCATTCACTATATTTCCATCTTTTGTTACTAAAGTATTTTTTACTGTTTCATCTTCCCAATTTATCTCTAAACTCTTATTTTCACTGTTAACATGAGGTGATAAAAAATTAAACAAATTTTTTGCAAAAAAAGTACTTGCATCTTTAGGAAGCTCAGCTGGTAAATTATCATAACCTATTATTTTTACTCCATTTACATAAACTACTTCATTTCTTTTAGATAACTCACAATTGCCACCGGCCTCAACTGCTAAATCTACGATTAAAGATCCTGTTTTCATTAAAGCAACCATCTCTGAAGTTACTAGTTTTGGAGCTGGTCTACCTGGTATCAAGGCAGTTGTGATGATTATATCCTGCTCCTTAATATGATTCTTAATAACTTCTTGTTCTTTCTTCTTGTACTCATCATTCATTTCTTTTGCGTAACCACCAGACGTTTCTGCTTGTTTCATAGCTTCTACATCTACAATAAGAAATTTTCCACCTAAGCTTTCAACTTGTTCTTTTGTTGCCGACCTTACATCGTAAGCTGTAACAATTGCGCCCATCCTTTTTGCAGTTGCTATTGCTTGTAAGCCAGCAACTCCAACACCCATTATAAAAACTTTAGCTGGAGCTACAGTTCCTGCTGCTGTCATCATCATCGGAAAAGCACTATTATAATTATTTGCTGCCTTAATAACTGCTTGATAGCCAGCTAAGTTAGATTGAGATGACAAGACATCCATTGATTGAGCTCTGCTTATTCTTGGCATTAAATCCATTGCAAAAGTTGTAATCGAAGCTTTAGCATACTTCTCAATATCTTTTTTTGATGTTAATGCAGACATATGAGCAATAACAATCGCATCTTTCTTGCACAATGAAATTTCATCCAAACCGTCATCAGATGACATTAGTCTTTGAATTTTAAAAATTATATCTGCATTTTCAAGAGTTGATTTCGTATCTGATGCAATCGCTGCTCCTGCTGACTTAAATGCTTCATCTGTAAATGCAGATTTTAAACCAGCACCACTTTCGACAGTTACATCAAAACCCATTGCAACAAATTTTTTAATTACTTCAGGAGAAGCTGCAACTCTTGTTTCTCCTTGACGGTTTTCTTTTGGAATTGAAATCTTCATTAATTTACCAATTTTATAAGTTTAAAACTTGATGGCTCATTAATATATTCTAATAGGATGAAATACTCAAGAAAAAAAATTAAAACTTTTCCTTAATTTCCTAAAAAAAAGCTATTTATTTTTTTAATGTATATTTTCGCCGCTATAATCATCATTTTCATTATTAAAACTAATATTTTCATTTAATGCGCCATCTAATGATTTAAAATCTTTTTTTTCATTCTCTGCCATCTTAATTATTATATCATCAAGTTTTGGCATTTGATTAAGCGAGACAAGATTATGAGAATCAAGAAACTCTTTTGTAGTACCAAATATAGCTGGTTTTCCGGGAGCTTCCTTATATCCTATAATTTTTATCCATTCTACTTCTAAAAGTGTTTTAATAATATTACTAGTTACACTCACTCCTCTAACTGCCTCAATTTCAGTCCTTGTAATAGGTTGTTTATATATAATTAATGCAAGTGTTTCCATTAAAGCTCTAGAATATTTTTGGGGCTTTTCAGGATGAAATTTTGAAACCCATAAATTACAATCTTCTGCTATTTGAAATCTATACCCTGATGAAACTTTTTTTAAATTCACGCCAGAATCAATATACGTATGTTGTATTTCAACAATTAATTCTTCAATTAATTTTGAAGTTATGCTGAAATCAGAAAAAAAATTTTTAATCTCATTTATAGTAATTGGAAATGAAGATGAAAATATTAATGATTCAATAATTTTTTTTATTTTTATATTTTCCAATAATTTTTCCTCACGTATTTACTTTAATTTTATAAAAATTGAAGAATTATAATTAGGTTGCACACATTCAATTAAAGCAAGCTTAATCAATTCTAATATAGCCAGAAAAGAAACTATTAAACCTGATTTTCCTTCTTTAGCATATAGGAGAGTCCTAAAATCTATAAATTCACTTTTTTTAAGTTGATTTAAAATTAATGTCATCTTTTCTCTTACAGATAAAACGTCTTTTTTTACATCATGTGGTGTTAAAAATTCTGCTTGTTGTATTAACTTATGAAAAATAACAACTAATTTTTCTAAATCTAAAGTCTTATATTTCTCTTCTTTTTGAATCATTTCATAATACACCTTACTAGGTAAAAAGAAATCTCTATCAACTCTTGACAATAACTCTATTTTTAAGCTTGCTTTTTTATATCTCTCGTATTCTTGTAATCTTGTTACCAGTGCCGCTCTTGGATCCTCTTCTTCAGCAAAACTCTCTGCTATTACTGGAAGTAATAATTTTGATTTAATTTCAGCTAACGTAGCAGCCATCAACATATATTCTGCAGCTAAATCTAATTTTAAATCCTGCATAAGATTAATATACTTTACATATTGCTCTGTTATTTTAGATATTGGTAATTCAAGAATGTCCAAATTTTGACTTTTAATTAAATATAAAAGTAAATCTAATGGACCTTCAAACGAATCTAATATTATTTTAAGTGCGTCTGGAGGAAGATATAAATCTTTTGGAATAGTTAAATATGGTTCCCCTTTTATATATGCTAGAGGTACATTTATATTTTCTATATTTTTAAGATTTTCAAATTTAATATCCATATACTTTTGTTATGTTATTATTAATTATATTACATCATTTTAATAAATAACTTAACATATTTGTATTTTACAAGGGGTTAATATGAAAGCATTTACTGATTTTATACCTATTCTACTTTTTTTCATTGCATATATTTTTTATACAGATATACCAATTAACTATGTAAATGAAATTAATGAAATATTTGATGTAGAATTAGACCAAAAAAAATCAAGTGCTATATATTTTTCTACCCTAGTATTAATGATTTCCTGCTTTATTCAGGTTGTCACTCTACTTGTTATTGATAAAATTCAAAAAATTCACTATATAACATTTATTATAGTTTTAATTGCGGGTTTTAGCACTTTATATTTTAAAAACCCTTTTTTTATTAAAATTAAGCCCTCAATAGTTTATTGGGGGTTTGCTATTTTTTTTATACTAAATCATTTTTTAAAAAAAGATTATATAATTAAAAAATTATTAAAAGAACAAATTTTTTTAGAGAATAAAAAATGGCAAATACTTGAAAACTCTTGGATAATATTTTTTATACTTTGTGGACTTAGTAACTTATACGTTGCAAATTATTTTTCTGAGGAAGCATGGGTAATATTTAAATTTTACATACTGGGAATCTTTCTTCCAATTTTATTTATAATATTAAATGGAGTATTTATAGGATTTAATGCAAAAAAATAAATTATATTTACTATTCTGAAAAACTAGACGTCAAATCGAAACTATTTACTTTTCCATCAGAAATATTAAACATTCTTTTATCTAAATAAATATCTTTATATAAAGTATATTTATCTTTAGAAATTTCACTAGCTACATCCTCTTTTCCTAAAAAATTTTCTCTTGTATCAATAACATTAACTCCGATCAAAATATTTCTAAATCCTACATTATCAAGCCATGATAAAGGATTGAGCATCATTGAAACAACTCTACCTGGTAAATCTCTTGCACTAGTTGGCCCAAGCAGTGGAAGAACGATATAAGGCCCAGCATCAGCTCCATAAAAACCTAAAGTTTGTCCAAAATCTTCTTCTACATGTGTTAAACCTAATGTTGAAGCTACATCAAACAAACCACCGATACCTATTGAAGTATTAATTGTCAATCTTCCTAATGATACAGCAAAAGCATTAGGCTTACCTTGCAGTAAATTATTTATTAAATTATCTATTTCGTTTAAGTTTAAAAAAAAATTTGCAACACTATTTTGAACTGGCTGTGGAGTTATATAACCATAACCTATTGCCAAAGGTTTAAATAAAACACTATCAATTGCATCATTTATAGCGAATATTGGCTTATTAATACTTTTGAGTGGATCTCTTTCATCCGCAAAAGCGTTGCCTGAATATGCCGCACAACCAAAAAAAATTATTGTAAAAAATACAACTATAAAAAATTTTAAGCCTCTCACATCGACTCCATCTATTGTAAAATATCTCTTTTTAAACTTTTAATATCAATACTTAACACAATTTGATATTAATCATGAAATAACTGTATGTACAGTATTAATTTTTTGGTCTATTTTTCAATCTCAAGGCATTTAAAGCTATAAAACCTTGAGCATCTTTTTGATTAAATTGACCTTGATCTTCATCAAAAGTTGCTAAATTTAAATTATATAAACTATTATTCTCTGATTTTCTCCCGTTTATTATAACATTACCTTTATATAATAATAGTCTCACAAATCCACAAGTACTTTTTTGCGTGAAATCTATAAATTTTTGCAAAGCTTCTCTTTCAGGACTCCACCAGAAACCATTATAAATCATGTTCGCGTATTTAGGCATCAATTCGGTCTTTAAATGAGAAACTTCTTTATCTAAAGTTATTGACTCCAAAGCTCTTCTTGCTTGTAAAATTATAGTACCACCTGGTGTCTCATAACAACCTCTTGATTTCATACCAACATATCTATTTTCAACTATATCTAATCTTCCTATTGCATTTTTTGCTCCTAAATCATTTAAAGCTTCAAGAATAGCAGCAGGGCTTAATTTTTTTTTATTAAGAGCCACTGGATCTCCTTCAAAAAATTCTATTTCTAATTCTGTGTATTTATCTGGAGCATTTTGAGGTGAAGAAGTCCATCTCCACATAGCTTCCGGTGGAGATTCCCATGGATCTTCTAAAACTTTTCCTTCATACGATATATGTAGAATATTAGCATCCATTGAGTATGGAGGAGTATTTTTTTTATCCATGTCTACTGAAATATTATTTAAAGACGCATAAGCTAAAAGCTTATCTCTTGAATTTAAATCCCATTTTCTCCATGGAGCAATGATTTTAATATCGGGGTTTAAGGAATATGCTGATAGTTCAAATCTTACCTGATCATTTCCTTTTCCTGTAGCTCCATGTGAAATTGCGTCTGCATTACATTCAGCTGCAACTTCAACTAATTTTTTAGCAATTAGTGGACGAGCAATTGCTGTTCCAAGAAGATATTGTTCTTCATATAGAGTATTAGCCCTAAACATTGGAAAAACAAAATCTTTGACGAACTCTTCCTTAAGATCGTCAAGATATATTTTTTTTACGCCAAGCTGTTTAGCTCTATTTTTAGCAGACTCAATTTCTCTTTTTTGGCCTAAGTCAGCGGTATATGTTATTACTTCGCATTTATAGTTATCCTGCAACCATTTAACAATTATAGAGGTGTCTAACCCCCCAGAATATGCTAAAACTATTTTTTTAATATTTTTATCTTTCATTTTATGAGGTTGCTTCATCAATCATTTTTTTTAATTCACCTTTTTCATAAAGCTCCATAG
>CAXNNI010000015.1:0-11914 GCA_964203715.1 Gammaproteobacteria bacterium | reverse complement strand
TTATTAACTTCATCATAGCATTTGCTAACTAAAGGCCCTTTTATATATTTTTCTTCAATAAAAACTTCTCTTTCTAAATCGTAAAATATAAAAATTAACCTAATATTTGTAAAATAATTTTCTATAAATGAATATTTAATATTATTTTTTTTAAAAAGATATTCTATATTTTTTTTTAATTCCTCTGAAAGATTATTTAAATTGCGAGACGGGAGATCTTCTGTTCCAATTTCTAAAAGTAGTTTTTTATTTAACATATTAATTATTTTTTTTTAAAAAAAAATTTAATTTTTCTCTATTTTCAAGGTATTGTTGAGCTATTAAAAAAGATAATTTTCTTAATCTAAGTATATAAGCCTGTCTTTCTGTTGCCGAAATTGCTTTTCTAGAATCAAGCAAATTTAATGAATGTGAGTTTTGTAGTAAAATGTCATATGCTGGTATCGGTAATTTTTTTTCTATTAAATGCATGCATTCATTTTCCATATCATCAAAAAGTTTAATTAAAATTTTTGGCTCAACTAATTCAAAATTATATTTAGAATTTTCTTCTTCATTTTGTAAGTAAATGTCACCGTATGATATTTCTTCGTTCCATTTAATATCGTATATATTATCTACAGACTGTAAATGCATAGCTATTCTCTCTAATCCATAGGTTAATTCTCCAGATACCGGTTTGCATTCTATACCTCCTACCTGTTGAAAATAAGTAAATTGACTTATTTCCATGCCATTTAGCCATACTTCCCATCCTACCCCTGAGGCACCTAACGAAGGTGATTCCCAGTTGTCATCTAAAAATTTTATATCGTTGTTTTTTCTATCAATCCCCATTTTTGCTAATGATTCAAAATATAAATCCTGAATATTATCAGGAGAAGGTTTTAGAAGAACTTGGAGCTGGTAATAATGTTGAAGTCTGTTAGGGTTTTCACCATATCTTCCATCAGTTGGCCTTCTACATGGTTGCGCGTAAACAGCTTTCCATTTTTCAGGGCCTAATGCTCTTAAAAAAGTAGAAGGATGAAATGTCGCCGCGCCAACAGGAAAATCATAGGGCTCTAAGGAAATACAGCCCTGCTTGGCCCAAAAAAACTTTAAGTTAAATATTATATCTTGAAAGGTCATAATTATTAGCCTTGATTAATAACTTTATATTAATAACTTTATTATAAATAAAGTTAAAATTATAAATTATTAATATACTACATTTTAAATCTCGTATACTATTAGTTAAATTAATTTTTAAAAAATAAAGTAAAATAAAATGACATATCACATTAAATTACTTAAAAATGGCATGATATTTGCACTAAAATATTAATTTATACAAGGAGCGAATAATGTCAGATATAATGAAAATAATACAGGATAAAGATGTTAAATTTGTAGACTTACGCTTTACTGATACAAAAGGAAAAGAGCAACATGTAACACTTCCTTCTCATGCTGTAAATGAATCAACGTTTAAAGATGGAAAAATGTTTGATGGTTCCTCAATAGCTGGATGGAAAGCAATTAATGAATCAGATATGATTCTTATGCCAGATCCCGATACAGCAGTAATAGATCCTTTTTTTACAGATTCCACTTTAATAATTAGATGTGACATTATCGAGCCTTCCACTGGAAAAGGTTATTCTCGCGACCCAAGATCTCTAGCCAAGAGAGCTGAAAAATATTTAAATGATTCTGGTATTGCAGATACGGCATATTTTGGGCCTGAGCCAGAATTTTTTATCTTTGATTCAGTTACTTTCGGAAATGAAATTGGAGAATCGTTTTATAAAATTGAAAGCGAAGAAGCTAGTTTTAGCTCTGGAGAACAGTATGCAGACGGTAATAGTGGGCATAGGCCTGGAATAAAAGGTGGTTATTTCCCTGTTCCACCAGTTGACTCATTGCAGGATATTCGCTCAGCTATGTGCAATGTTCTTAGTGAGGTTGGAATTGAGACTGAGGTTCATCATCATGAAGTAGCTACTGCTGGTCAATGCGAGATAGGAACTAAATTTAATACTTTGGTTAAAAGAGCTGATCAAAATCAAACTTTTAAATATGTTGTTCAAAATGTAGCTCATAATTATGGAAAAACAGTTACTTTTATGCCAAAACCAATTATTAACGACAATGGCAGCGGCATGCATGTTCATCAGTCCTTATTTAAAAATGGTGAAAATTTATTTTTAGGAAATGAATATGGCGGTTTATCTAAATTAGCTTTATTTTATATTGGTGGAATAATAAAACATGCAAAAGCTATAAATGCTTTTTCTAATTCCACAACAAATAGTTACAAAAGACTTGTTCCAGGCTTTGAAGCTCCAACTATTCTTACTTACTCAGCAAGAAACAGGTCTGCAAGCATTAGAATTCCATTTGACCCTAATGAAAAAGCCAGAAGGATAGAAGTTAGATTCCCTGATCCATGTGGAAATCCATATTTAACTTTTGCTTCTTTAATGATGGCTGGTTTAGATGGAATAAAAAATCAAATAGATCCAGGAAAAAATATGGATATAGATTTGTTTGAAGATTTAAGTCCAGAAGAAGAAGCAAAAATACCTCATGTATGCTCATCTCTAGATGAAGCTCTAAAAGCTCTTGATACTGACAGAGACTTCCTAAAAGCAGGTGGTGTATTTGACGACGACACTATTAACGCATACATAGCTCTTAAAACTGAGGAGGTGAAAGCGTTTCAAGCTAGCACCCACCCTTTAGAATTTGTAATGTACTACAGCTTATAAGCTTTTTAAGCCATTATTAAAACACCTTTTTTTAGGGCGTTTTTTTACAAAATTGCACATGAATAGTGCATTTAATCAAATAATACCATACAATGCTTTATTCTTTCTACATACAAATTATAAATTTTACATATGAATACTATTGATATTTTAGATAATATCTCTACCTCTGTAATAATTATTAATAAATTTACAGAAATTGTTTATATTAATGCCGCAGGTGAAAATTTTTTCCACAATAGTAAGGCTAATTTAAAAAATAAGAAGATTAATACTTTTTTTGCAAAAGAAAATAATGAAATAATAAATCAAATCTATGATGCTATAGCTTTAAATCAAAAAACAATTTCTAGAGATATTGAAGTTTCCCTAAAATCTAAAATAAAATATCATCTAAATTGCAATATCCAAATTATATATATTGAAGATGAAAAACATGTTCTTTTAGAAATTAATTTATTAAGAAATAAAAAAAATATTGAAGAAAATTTAAAATTTATTGATAGAAGCAACACTTCAAAAATAATAACTCGGTCTATTGCGCATGAAATAAAAAATCCATTAGGCGGAATTAAAGGAGCAGCACAATTATTAGAAAGTGAAATTGAAGATAAATTCAAGGACTATACAAACATAATTATTTATGAAGCTGACCGTTTAAAAAACTATATTGATAAAATGCTGGGGCCAAAAGAAAAACCGTCTTTTAAGTTTGTAAACCTACACTCTATAACCGATAAAATTATAAATATATCAAATATCACATCAAATAAAAAAATTATGTACATTAAAGATTACGATCCAAGTATTCCTGATTTATATATTGACGAAAATATGATTAATCAATCTTTACTAAATCTTGTAAAAAATGCTAATGAAGCAGTAAGTAATAATAATGGCATAATCATAATAAAGACAAGAGTTGAAAGAAACTATACTATAAATAAAATTAGACATAAATTAGTATCTATTATAAGTGTTATTGATAATGGCAATGGGATAAATGACGATATAAAAAATAAACTGTTTCTGCCGCTAGTTACTAATAAAGCTGATGGATCCGGTCTAGGCTTGTCTATCTCTCAAAGATTAATTTCTGCTAATAATGGTATTATTGATTTCGAGGAAGAAATTAATAAAACCATTTTTAAAATTATTTTACCGATTGAGAAATATTAGATATGGATACTATCAAAAAAAACGTTTGTATTTTAGATGATGATGAATCTATAAGATGGATTTTAGAAAAAGTATTAAAAAAAAATAATTTTTCTGTTTCTTTATATAAAAATGTAAAAAGTTTTCTTGATGATATTGATAACATTCAGCCTGATCTTATTATTTCTGATATAAGAATGACTGGCTTGAGTGGTTTTGACATGTTAGAAAAAGTAAAAAGAGAGTACCCTGAAATCCCAGTAATAATTATGACAGCATTTTCAGACCTAGAAACAACAGTAAGTTCTTTTCAAAAAGGTGCTTACGAATATATTACTAAACCTTTTGATATAAATGAAATTGTATTATTAGCAGAAAAAGCATGTAAAAATATAAATAAAAATGAAACCATTAGTTCATCTTATAAAAAAGATGACGTAAAAAAAATCATTGGACTTTCTAGTTCTATGCAGGCTATATATAAATCTATCGGAAAAATAGCAAAAACTAATGTTGAAGTTTTAATACTTGGAGAGACTGGAACCGGTAAAGAATTAATTGCTAGATCAATACATGAAAGTAGTAATAGAAAAGATAAACCTTTTGTAGCTATAAATACAGGAGCTATACCAACTGAATTACTAGAATCTGAATTATTTGGACACGAAAAAGGCTCTTTCACAGGAGCATACAGTCAAAGGATTGGAAGGTTTGAGCAGGCATCCGATGGCACATTATTTTTAGATGAGATAGGCGATATGCCTTTAGATGTTCAAACTAGACTTCTTAGAGTACTTCAAGAAGGAGAAATATACAGAGTTGGCGGATCAAAGGCGATAAAAGTAAAACCCAGAATAATAACTGCCACAAATAAAAATCTTAAATTATTAGTTACAAGAGAATTATTTAGAGAAGATCTTCTTCATAGAATTAATGCTATTAAAATCGAATTACCTAATTTAGAAAATAGGAAATCCGATATTATACCGTTAGTAGAGTATTTTTTAAAAAAATACTCAAATGAATATAAAATATTTATAAAAAATTTAAGTGATGATGTTAAAAATATTTTTTTAGAATATCACTGGCCAGGCAATATTCGAGAATTAGAAAATATTTGTAAGTTTTTATGTATAATGACTGCTGACTCTGAAATAACCATAAATGATTTACCAGTTGATTTAATTAATAATAAAAATAATTCATTAAACAATAATACTTGGGAAAAAACTTTAGAGGATTGGATTATAAAAAAATATAACAATAAATCAACAAACATCGCTAAAAAGATTAATGCTGCATATGAAACTGTTTTAATTAATTCATCGCTTAAAATTTCTAATGGAAATAAATCAAAAGCTGCAAAAATACTAGGATGGGGTAGAAATACTATTGCAAATAAAATAAAGTTACTTGATTAAAAAAAATTTTATAATTTGCAGTTTATACCTATAATCTCAGATATATTTTTATAACCATTTTTTTTAATTAAATAACTCAATTCACTATTAATTTTATTGGCTATATAAGGGCCTTTATATATAAGAGATGTGTATATTTGTAGCAACGCTGCTCCTGATTTAATTTTTTCAAAAGCTGTTTTTCCATCGCAAACTCCACCAACACCTATAATTGGTACTGTATTTTTAAGGTGGATATAAAATTTTTGAATAATTTTGTTTGAAATATCATACAGTGGAGCGCCTGATAAACCACCTTCTTCGCTTTTATGCTCACTCAAGAGATTTTTTTTATTTTCTATAGTAGTATTAGTAAGAATCAAACCGTCAATTTTTTTTTTAAGAAAAATATAAGATAACTTTTTTATTTCAAAGTCATTAATATCTGGCGATATCTTAAATAAAATAGGAACATTTGATTTCTTTTCTTCTCTTCTAATTTGGATAAATTCGATTAATTTTAATATTTTTTTTTCTTCGTGCTGAAGCCTTAAATTTGGTGTATTTGGAGATGATATATTAATTGCAAAATATGAGGCTATATTAAAAAAATTATCAAAACATAGTAAAAAATCATCTACTAACATAGCATTTTCTTTATTAGGACCAATATTAATACCTAAAATTCCTTTTGGCATATCTTCTTGAATTCTTTTTTTTATTACCTTCATACCATCGTTCGGGAATCCCAATCGATTTATTATTCCCTCGTCTTCTTCCAACCTAAATAATCTAGGTTTTATATTTCCTAGCTGCGCTTGCGGTGTAATTGTTCCAACTTCTGAAAAACCAAATCCTAATTTTTGAATATGATTATAAATTTCCGCGTTTTTATCAAAACCCGCGGCCAAACCTACTGGATTTTCAAAATTTATACCAAATACTCTGTGCTGAAGATTTTTATTTTTTTTTTTTAAAAAAAAAGCAGGAAATAAGAAACTACTTTTTATGCTTTTTATTGCAAGACTATGAGCTAATTCAGGGTCTAGCTTATTCAGGTATAATTTAAATATTTTATATAACATAATTTACTTTTAATTATTTTTTTGGATTTATACAAACTCTTTTTTTTGATCTCTACTTAACAAATCATTAACAGCTTCTTTAGGGCTAATTTTACCATCTATTATATCAAATACTTTTGTACATATTGGTAAGATTAAAGAATACTTTTTAATTAAAATCTGAAGCCCTTTAGCTGCACTTATTCCTTCTACTATATAACCAATTTTTTTTTCTGCCTCATCTATAGAAACACCCTGAGAAACTTCAATTCCAAATCTTCTATTTCTTGATAAGTTGTCGTTTGCTGTCAAAACTAAATCTCCTAATCCACTTAATCCGTATATTGTTTTATCATCACAATTAAGTTTCTCACTTAAAATTTTTATTTCATAAATACCCCTAGATATTAGTGCTGCTTTTGCATTTGGACCTAATTGAAGACCGTCAGATATGCCAACAGCAACAGATAAAATATTTTTCATAGCACCACCTAGTTGACAACCTATTAAGTCATTTGATTCATAAACTCTAAATAGTTTACTATGAAATAATCTTGAAAAAGTATTTATTACATCATCTTTTATACCTGCTATTGTCACAGCTGTTGGTTTATTTTTTATAACTTCAGATGCAAATGATGGGCCAGTTATAACTGCAATTTTATCTATTAGAAAGTAGTTCGCGAGGATCTCGCTTGGAAATAATCCCGTGCTAGATTCTAATCCTTTGCAAGCTAAAATAATTGGACCATTAAAATTACCTTTATTTAGCATTTCACCAATTTCTCTAAGAGAATTTACCGGCGTAGCTATTATTATAGGATTTTGATTTGAGCATACATCATTAAAATTGTTAGTTTTTATGATATTATCAGCGCTATATGAAATATCTAATTGTATTTTATTTCTAGAATAAATAAGAATTTTTTTATTATTATTTAATAAAATATGTGCTAATGATCTTCCCCAAGAACCAGCGCCTATTATTGTTGCATCAAGTAGTGACATAATATTTTATGCTAAACATTATCATCTAAACCGCCTTGTAGATCTAGATCTACAAGATCATCATACCCTCCAATATGCTTTTCATTGATAAAAATCTGAGGTACTGATCTCATGCCATTTGATAACTCTAACATTTCTTCATAAAGCTTAACGTCTTCGTCAACTTTATATTCAATATATTGAATATTTCTTTTCTCAAGCAACATTTTTGCTTTTACACAATATGGGCATATCTTTGTCGAATATACTACTGCTTTCACAATTATTTTTTAATAACCGGAAGATTATCTGAAACCCAAGATTCAAAACCACCTTTCATAGAATAAACATCTTTAAAATTATTTTTAATCAATAAATTTGCAACAATAGATGATCTTGCTCCAGACTTACAAAAAACAATAGTTGGTTTACTACTATACTTTTTTATTGAATCTATATTGTTTTGAACTAAAGAAAAACCAATGTGTTCTGAATTTCTAATTGTACCTTGGTTTAATTCAGCACCCTCTCTAACATCAAGAATAAAAGCATCATTATTTATTAAATAAACTGATTCTTGAGGTGTAATTTCTTTATATTTAATTGTTAAAAATTTATATTCATTAAAAATGATAAATATTAAAATCACAAAAAATAGAAGAAAGAGTATAGGATTATTTGAAATAAAATTAAAATAAACTTCCATATTAATAGCTATTTTTAATTAGTCGGGTTACAAAAAACTTTGCGCATCATTTCTATTAGATGCATAGTTCTTTCGTCACCAATTCTATAAAATACTTTATTAGCTTCTTTTCTAGTTACGAGAACACCTTTATCTTTTAAAATGCCTAAATGCTGAGAGATATTACTCTGAGATGTTCCAACAGTCTCTACAATATCTTGTACACTTAATTCTGATGCTCCTAAAATACATAATACTTTCAATCTCAAGGGGTGAGACATCGCTTTAATAGAGCGCGCTGCTCTATTTATATCGTCTTGTGAAACATTTGCATGATTATCATTTAATGATTCAGACATAATAAGTAGCTCTTTTAGGTTAATTTAATCACATTATAGTACCAGTCAGCACTAAAAATGTCTAAATAAATTAAAAAAACTAATTGTGCGTTTCTTTTTAACTTTTTCCTTAACTTTCTTTTCAGTGGTCAATACTAATTCCTTTTGTCTCAGTTAGTTCTGCATCAGTCATCACAATCACATATATATTTTCAAAAGTTTGCCAACCAATATCCTCATCAAATCCTTAATGAGCAATAAAGCTATGAGAGTGGTAACAATTAATTTAAAAAAGTGTATCAGAAGTAAGAAATTTATGTCTATTTTCATCAGCAATACTATTTAAGTATAGCTAATTTAACTTTTAAAAAATCAGGAAGTGTATTGTTATAAAAAATCTTTTTAGTATTATTACCAACATAAACATTATATGTTTCTCCTTTTCCTTCCGATCTAGCTTCATTTTCTACTATTAACAACACCATATGTATTTTCTATGTTTGATAGCCTAGGGTGTGGCATAGGGCTATATTCTATTGAAAGTTTGTCATTTAAGTTTCTTTATTTTCTACTAAAATTAGTACTTCCATCGACTCTAGCGATGCATAATACTTTTTTCAATAATTTTATATAAATTAGTTAGGTAAATTATAAAAATTCTACTAATATGTAATAATGAAATTTATCCAAAATATTATATTATCTATAGCTATCTTAGCAATAGTTGGTGTTATTTTCTACTACGAAGATAAAAGAGACGTTTCCGCTTCCAACATAAATCTGCCGATTAATGAAATGCAAGCTTTTTCAGAAGCTTTTTTAAAAATAAAACAAAATTATGTTGATGATGTATCTAATAAACAATTATTTGACAATGCTATTAAAGGAATGCTGGAGGGGCTTGATCCTCACTCAACATTTTTAAATGAAAAAGACTTTGAAGATTTGCAAATTGGAACAAAAGGTGAATTTGGCGGACTAGGTTTAGAAGTTACTATGGATAATGAACTTGTTAAAGTAATTACTCCAATAGATGATACCCCCGCTTATAGAGCAGGAATTAAAGCCGGGGATATAATTATAAAAATAGATGAAAATTTAGTTAATGAAATGTCTTTAAATAAAGCCGTTGATTTAATGAGAGGAGAAATTGGAACTGCTGTTTCACTTACAATTTTAAGAAAACAAGAAACTAACCCAATAGAAATTAAAATAATAAGAGAAAAAATTCAAATTAAGAGTGTAAAGTATGAAATTATTGATAAAAATTACGCGTATATAAGAATTTCTAGTTTTCAAGACAATACCGGAAGTAGTCTCAGAAATGCAATGAAAAATTTAAAAAAAATATCAAATAATATTAACGGCTATATTTTAGATCTAAGAAATAATCCTGGAGGTGTTTTAGAAGCGTCGGTTGAAGTTAGTGATGTTTTTATAAAAGATAGAAAAAAACTTTTATTTACAAAAGGAAGAACTCAAGATTCAATTTATGAGTTTACTTCTGATGATATTGACTTAGCCGAAGATAAACCAATAGTGGTAATAATTAACGAAGGTTCAGCATCAGCTGCAGAAATCGTTGCTGGTGCTTTACAAGACCATAAAAGAGCAATAATAATGGGTAAGCAATCTTTTGGAAAAGGATCTGTTCAAACTGTATTACCAGTAACTTCAAATACAGCTTTAAAAATAACGACAGCAAGATACTTCACGCCTAATGGAAGGTCAATACAAGCGATGGGAATAACGCCAGATATTATTGTTGAAAGTCTAAAATTTAATAATATTGAAAAAAATGAAATGATAAAAGAGTCTAATTTAAAAGGTCATTTAAAAAACAATGGTTCGAAAAAAATTGATAATGCATCATCTACAGTTGAGAATAAATTAGTAAAAGATGATTATCAATTATCTGAAGCTTTAAATCTCTTAAAAGGCATTAGTATATTTGCTCTTAAAAAATAAAATAATAAAAATTAAAAAATTTCTTAAAATTTACCTTGAGACTGCCAAAAAGGATTGTATAATACACCACCCATAGATATTGTTAATATTAAGGATAGTTAAATGAAATATACAAATACGAGTATAAAAAAAGCCCCTTTTAGTAAATATATGAATCAAGATCAATTAGATTTTTTTAAAGAAAAATTAATTAATTTGAAAATAGAATTAAATGTGCATTTAGAGAATGAAAGATCAGAGTTATCTAAACAATCTAGAGAATGCGATGATCTTGATAAAGCGCAAATTGAAGAAGAAATACACTTAAGATTAAGAATTCTTGACAGAGAGTCAAAGCTTTTGCCAAAGATTGAAGAGGCATTAATAAGAATAACGAGAGGAACATACGGATATTGTGTAAATACTGGCGAACCTATTGGAATAGAAAGACTTCTTGTAAGACCAACGGCTTTATATTGCGCTGAAGAAAAAAATAGACAGGAAAGAATAGAAAAAAATTATAGAGATATATAAAAAATTTATAAATCTCTACTAATCCTAATATATGTTTTACTTTACGTTATTTTTAAATAAATCTGAAATTCTTTTCTTAACATTTGGCACCATCACATTAGTTTCAAATTTATCGATTTCTTTCTTTATTTCTGCTTTATTATTAGCGTCTGCAACCTGAATAATTCCTGCCATTGCCATCATTGCATGAGGGGTACACTGATATAAATATAAACCATTCACATCAAATTTAACAAGTGTAGAAGGTTTATATTGAGTATCAAAATGCTTACTTCCAGCAGGTCCAGAAACTTTGACTGCATTATGTCCACCATCTTTCCCTACAAAATTTATACTATCACCAGCTTTTATTTGAATGAATGATGGTTCAAAAACCATACTGCCACTTTTACCCATATTTAACATTTTTACAGTGTGAGTTTCGGCTGCAATAACTTGGTTATTGATCAAAAAAATAAAAATTAAACCTAACAACTTTATAACTTTATTCATATTATTTCCTTATTGTTTAATATTTAATGATATTATAATATAATATTATTGAACTTCCACTATATATATTTTTTATGAACAAAATCTATAAAGAAAAAAATAAACAAAATGCAAAAAGAGCTCTTCAAGAAGCTAAAGAAAGAAAGAAGCATGTAATTAAAACTATAAGACCTATAGAAAAAAATGGACCGAGTGGCTTAGAACCAACCAGATTTGGCGATTGGGAAAAAAAAGGCATTACTTATGATTTTTGATTTTATACACCTAAATACTCCCATAAATACCAACATACTATAGACCTATATGGTTTCCATTTATCAGATATATATTTAATTTTTTTAAAATTATTTTGATCTATACCATATATTTCTGAAATTGCTCTTCTTAAAGCAATATCGCTTATAGAAAAAATATCTAATCTTTTCAAAGCAAACATCAAAAACATTTGCGAAGTCCATGGTCCAATACCCTTATATGATGTTAAAATTTTTATTATCATATGATCATCTAAATTATTAATACTTTTTAAAGAAAAATTTTTTTTTAAAACCTCTAT
>CAXNNI010000014.1:0-11996 GCA_964203715.1 Gammaproteobacteria bacterium | reverse complement strand
AAGCTTGCGAAATAATATAACCGATATCATAATTAAATTATGAACAAATTTCCAATTACAGTAAATGGTGAAAAAAAACTTCGAGAGGAGCTTGATAGACTTTTGATTGTAGAAAGACCAAAGATAATTGAATCAATTGCTACAGCAAGACAGCATGGTGATTTAAAAGAAAATGCAGAATATCATGCTGCAAGAGAACAGCAAAGTTTTTTAGAGGGTAGAATAAGAGACATCAAGTTAAAATTATCAAATGCTGAAATAATTGATTCAAAAAAAATTACCGTTTCTAAGATTGTATTTAGTGCAAAAGTTGAGGTTTATGATTTTGAAAGAGAATGTGAAGCTTCATATACCATTGTTGGAGACGATGAATCAGATATAAAAAAAGGCTTAATATCAATTAACTCGCCTATAGCAAGGTCACTAATTGGAAAAGAAGTTGGAGATACTATTTTTGTAGACGCTCCAAGCGGAAAAAAAGAGTTCGAGGTATTAAAGATTTCTTATGAATAAAAAATCATCAAATTGGTTAAAATCACATATTAACGATGAATTTGTTAAGTTAGCCAACAAAGAAAATTGGAGGTCAAGAGCTGTATTTAAATTAAAAGAAATTGATGAAAAATACAACCTAATAAAAGAAAATTTTAATATTTTAGATTTAGGCTCATCACCTGGAGGCTGGAGTCAATATGCGTCAAAAAAATATAAAAATATAAAAATTACAGCTGTAGATATACTTAACATGAGTAAAATTGAGAATGTAACTTTTGTACAAGCAAATATAGATGATTTTGCAGAAAATTATGTAAAAAATGGAAATTTTTCCAAAATTGACCTTGTAATGTCAGATATTGCCCCTAATATAAGTGGTATATATAGCTCAGATATTCCTGCAATGATGAATCTTGCTGATAAAGTAGTTGAAATAGCTTTAAGCACTCTTAACGGACCAGGAAGCTTGTTAGTTAAATTGTTTCAAGGTAAAGGAACTGATGAGTATTTAAGTAATATAAAAAATTACTTTGAAAAGGTTAGAATTATTAAGCCAAAAGCTTCGAGAACAAATAGTAGAGAAATATATATGTTAGGAACGCAATTAAAATATAAATAAACTGAGATTAAAAAATTATGAATAATATATTAAAAAACATATTAATTTGGGTTGTAATATCTGTAGTTATAATGTCTATATTTAATAATTTTATGCCAAAAACAGCTGACACTACAAATCTTTCATATTCTGAGTTTATTAATCAAGTTAAAGGTAATCAAATAGATAGTGTTTTAATTGAAGCTGACGGTAAAACTATAACTGGAAAATATAAGAATGGTTTAGACTTTAAAACATATGGATTAAACGATCCAAAGCTAGTTGATGATCTTCTTTCAAATAATATTCAGATTCTTGCAGAACCTCCAGAAAAACCATCTTTGTTTTTACAAATATTAATACAGTGGTTTCCAATGTTATTATTAATAGGAGTTTGGTTATTTTTTATGAGACAAATGCAGGGTGGATCTGGAGGAAAGGGCGCAATGTCTTTTGGCAAAAGTAAAGCCAAGATGATGACTGAAGATCAAAATAAAGTAACATTTTCAGATGTTGCTGGTATCGAGGAAGCAAAAGAAGAAGTACAAGAATTAGTAGAATTTTTAAGAGATCCAGGAAAGTTTCAAAAACTGGGTGGAAAGATTCCTAAAGGCGTCTTAATGGTAGGATCTCCTGGAACTGGAAAAACTTTGTTAGCAAGAGCTATTGCCGGAGAAGCAAAAGTTCCTTTTTTTACAATATCAGGGTCTGATTTTGTAGAAATGTTTGTAGGTGTTGGTGCATCACGAGTAAGAGATATGTTTGCGCAAGCTACAAAACACGCACCTTGTATAATTTTTATAGATGAAATTGATGCTGTTGGTAGACATAGAGGTGCAGGTTTAGGGGGTGGTCACGATGAAAGAGAGCAAACTTTAAATCAATTATTAGTAGAAATGGATGGGTTTGAAGGTCATGAAGGAACTATAGTTATAGCAGCGACTAATAGACCTGATGTTTTAGATCCAGCGCTCTTAAGACCAGGAAGATTCGACCGTCAGGTAATAGTTCCTTTACCTGATATTAGAGGAAGAGAGCAAATTCTAAAAGTGCATATGAAAAGAGTGCCTATATCTGAAGATGTTGTTGCGTCAATTATAGCCAGGGGAACTCCTGGATTTTCTGGTGCAGATTTAGCTAACCTTGTAAATGAGGCGGCACTTTTTGCAGCAAGATATAATTCTAGTAAAGTTTCAATGAAAGAATTTGAAAAAGCTAAGGACAAAATAATGATGGGTGCAGAGAGAAAGTCAATGGTTATGAGCGAGGAAGAAAAAAAACTAACTGCTTATCATGAGTCTGGACATGCAATAGTTGGAAGACTTGTTCCCGAGCATGATCCTGTTCATAAAGTAACCATTATACCAAGAGGAAGGGCTCTAGGTGTAACCATGTTTCTTCCTGAAGACGATAGGTATAGTAATTCAAAACAAAGACTTGAAAGTCAAATATGTACTTTATATGGAGGAAGAGTCGCTGAAGAATTAATCTTTGGAAAAGACAAGGTTACAACAGGCGCATCCAATGACATTGAAAGAGCAACTGAAATTGCAAAGAACATGGTTACAAGGTGGGGTTTATCAGAAAAAATGGGACCTATGGCATACTATGATGAAGAAGCAGAAGTATTTCTTGGACGTTCGGTGACCCAAACAAAGACGATATCAGATGATACTGCAAGACAAATCGATATGGAAATTAGAGTTTTGATTAATAAATCTTATGAAACTGCAACAAATATGATTAAAAATAATTTAGATAAACTTCATGAAATGGCTAATGCATTAATGACATATGAAACGATAGATAGAGATCAAATTGATGACATTATGATTGGTATTAAGCCTCGTCCACCTAAAGATTGGGATGATAAAGATGATAACGGTAAAATATCTAAGCAAAAAAATGAGGCTAAAAAATCAGTTTTTTCTGATACTGCAGACTCACATTAAATTACTTAAAAATGTCAAATAGATATTTTGGGACTGATGGTATTCGCGGAGAGTATGGAGTAGAGCCGTTTACAGATAATTTTTTCATTGTCGCAGGTGTTGCAATCGGAAAATATTTGTCTTTATCAAAAAAGTCTAATAAAAAAATAATTATTGGTTCAGATACTAGAGAATCATGCAAAGATATAATTAATTTCTTATCGCAAGGATTGTTCTCTGAGGGGTGTGAAATTAGCAATGCAGGAATAGTTCCTACACCTGCAATAGCATATTATACAAAAAAGAAAAATTTTAGTCTAGGCATCATGGTTAGTGCTTCGCATAATCTATATCAAGATAATGGTGTTAAAATTTTCAATAATAAAGGCCATAAATTATCGGAAGAAAATGAGAGAAATATAGAAAATTATATTGAAAAAGCTATTATTCAAAATAAAAAATTTATTAAAAAAAAAATTAAAATTAAAAATATTTCAAATCAAATAAAACTTGATTATATTAAATTTTGTTTAGATACAATTAATAAAAAAAAATTTATAAAGAAAAAGTTAACTCTTGATGTAGCTAATGGAGCTAATTATGAAATCGCAAAGAAAATTTTTATAGAAGGGGGTTTTTCGATAACAGTTCGTAATAATATTCCAAATGGTAAAAATATAAATGACAAATGCGGGTCAACTTTTTTAAAAGCAATTAAGCAACAAATAATAGATGATAATTCTGATTATGGTATTTCAATGGATGGTGACGGAGATCGTTTAATAGTAGTAACTAAGAAAGGAAAAATTTTAGATGGTGATGATATTTTATATACTATAATTAAAGGAAAAAAAATTAATAATGAGAAAATAAAAGGAGTTGTCGGAACAGTTATGACTAATTGTGCTTTAGAGAATTATTTAAAAAGAGAAAATATAAATTTTATTCGAGCACAGGTTGGTGACAAATTTGTATTAGAAAAAATGTTAGAAAATAATTATGACTTGGGTGGTGAAGCATCTGGACATATTATTATTCTAAAAAACTCATCATCTGGAGATTCCATAATAGCGGCCTTGCAATTTTTGTATTATTCAAGCATTTTAAAAAAAAATAATAAAAGTTCTTTATTAAGAAAATATCCTAATAAAATAATCAATTTTTTTATTAATAAACTTAAATCAGTTAATGCTGTAAACTCAGTTATAAAAAAAGCGTTAAATAAATATTCTAGTGATAATATTAGGTTAATAATAAGAAAATCAGGAACTGAAAATTGTTTAAGGGTTATGATTGAGTCTAAAAGTAAAGATTTAGTTGACAAAACATCACAGTCTTTAATGTTATATATAAAAAAAAATCTAAAATAGTTACTATGAAAAAATTAATTGCAGCAAACTGGAAAAATAATGGAAGTAAAGAATTTGTAAAAGATTATTTTGATTATTTTCTTAAGTATCTTGATACTAAAAATGAAATAATTTTTTTTCCTCCAGATCTATATATTGATAAAGTTAATAATTATCGAAATAAAAAAAATTTTAATCTTGGAGGCCAAACTTTAAATACTGCAATAAATAATAAAAAGCTAACTAGTGGTACTTCGAGTAAAATGTATATAGATAATGGATGCAGTTATATCTTAATCGGACATTCTGAAGTTAGGGAAATAACAACTGGCAAATACATTAAAAATTCTTTACAAAAATCTGATGGTCTTCAAGTGATTTTTTGTGTAGGCGAAAATCAAGAATTCAAAAATAATGCTTCTATAAAAATATATGAACAGCTTACTGATTTGTATAGCAATGACAACCTTCTTCATTATTCAGAAACTAAAAAAATTATAGTTGCATATGAACCAATTTGGGCTATTGGAACTGGCGAAACGCCGAAGTTAGATGATATTGCATATATACATGAGAGTATTAAAACTAATATTTCAGAAAATCTCCCTTTTTTTAAAGAAAAAGATATAATAGTTATATATGGAGGAAGTGTTGATTTAAAAAATGCAAAAGATATACTTGCCACCCCAAATGTAGATGGAATTTTGATAGGAGGCGCTTCTTTGAATGTAAAAGAGTTTACAACCATATGTAATTTAAAAATATAAGGAATTAATATGATTTACATGATTTTGTTAGTTATAGCTGTAATTTTATCAGTACTAATAATATTTTTTATTTTAATGCAGCATGGGAAAGGCGATGCAAGTGGCATGTTTGGTGGAGCTTCATCTGGCGCAATTTTTGGTGCTTCAGGCGCAGGAAATTTTGTTACAAAATTAACTACTTTTTTAGTCATTATCTTTTTTTTAAATTGTTTAGCATTAGCTTATATTGCTAAAAATAATGTAAAACAAGATAGTGTTATTAAATCTAATGATGCTGTCATTTTCGATGAAAACTTAAATAGTGTCTCAAAGCCTAGTTCAGAAAGTATCAAGAATAGTGAAGTAATTTCTGAGTAAATTTTTGCCGATGTGGTGGAATTGGTAGACACGCTGTCTTGAGGGGGCAGTAGCAATAGCTGTGCCGGTTCAACTCCGGCCATCGGCACGAACTATGGACGTACTAAGGGAGTATTATTTTTTAAATGAATTATATAAATAAGATAGTGTTAAATTTAGAATAAGTAAACTAAGAATATCGTATAAATTATTGATTATTATATATATATTAATAGATATTTTCACTCTAGTCTATTTTACTATATAAGAATAAAGAAGTATGAATAAAATAAACTTTATGCAGTTGTAATATTTTATTTATATGTTGTAATTTAAGTTTAAGAATCTATGAAATTATTATGCTAGATAGCTATTTTCCAATTTTGTTATTTATTATTGTAAGTATTGTGATTAGTTCCTTGCCAATAGCTTTATCAAGATTTATAAATAATAGAGAAAAGAATAAAGCAAAAGATTCAGCTTATGAATGTGGGTTTGAAAATTTTAATAATGCTCGAATGAAATTTGATGTTAGATATTATCTGATTGCTATTTTATTTATTATTTTTGATTTAGAGATTGCTTTTTTATTTCCTTGGGCAGTTGCTCTAGAAAGTCTTGGTCTTAATGGAATTATTGTTATGAGTATATTTTTATTTATTTTAGTTATTGGTTTTATTTATGAATGGAAAAAAGGAGCCCTTGATTGGGAGTAAATTTAATGAATATTGTAGATTCGCTAAATAATAATACTAACGGTTATGTAATGACATCATCTAAAGACCTAATTAGTTGGGCTAATACTGGCTCTATGTGGCCAATGACTTTTGGCTTAGCTTGTTGTGCGGTTGAAATGATGCATGCGGGAGCATCTAGATATGATTTAGATAGATTTGGGATGATGTTTAGACCTAGTCCAAGACAATCTGATTTAATAATTGTTGCAGGTACACTTGTTAATAAAATGGCTCCAGCATTGAGAAAAGTTTATGATCAAATGCCAGATCCAAAATGGGTAATATCCATGGGTTCTTGTGCAAATGGAGGAGGGTATTACCACTACTCATATTCTGTTGTGAGAGGTTGTGACAGAATAATACCAGTAGATATATATGTTCCTGGATGTCCACCAACTGCTGAAGCATTGTTATATGGAATTATGCAGCTTAAAAATAAAATTCGAAACAAAAAATATATAAAAAGATAAATACAAGTACTCAGAGGTATTTTATGGATTTTCAAAATAAATCATATGAAAAATCTATTTTAGAAAACAATAACTCCTTAAAGTCTTTGTTTGAAAATAAATTATCAAATTTTATATTTAATTTTGAAAATGATACAACTGCAGTCTTTGAAGATAATAATTTCTTAGAAGTTATGTCTATATTTCACAATAATAATGAATTAAGTTTCGAAACCTTAATAGATATTGTAGCTATAGACTACTCAGAATATGGAATAACAGAATGGAATCTAAGTGATGCTAACAATAAAGGCTATAGTAGAGGTATTAAGCAAAAAAGTAGTGGTCGCTTTAATTACGAAAATATAAAAACATATCAGAACCAACCAAAAAAAAGATTTGGTGTTATTTATAACTTACTTTCTGTAAGTCATAATACTAGAATAAATATTAAATTTTATTGCAAGGATG
Organism: Gammaproteobacteria bacterium; assembly: GCA_964203715.1. Lineage (GTDB taxonomy): Bacteria > Pseudomonadota > Gammaproteobacteria > Poriferisulfidales. The sequence continues at coordinate 4,863 of CAXNNI010000014.1, read as the reverse complement.
ATGAAAATCCATTTTTGCCATCAGTCACATCTATATGGTCATCTGCAAATTGGTATGAGAGAGAAGCATATGATTTGTTTGGCATAGTTTTTAACAATCATCCAGATTTAAGAAGACTTTTGACTGATTATGGTTTCATTGGTCATCCTTTAAGAAAAGACTTTCCTCTAATTGGGAATGTTGAAGTTAATTATGATTTAAACAAGGAAAGAGTTATTTATCAAAAAACTACTATTAAACCAAGAGTTTTGATTCCAAAAGTTATTAGAAAATTTGATAATATTGAGGAAAATGATGACTGAAATTAAGAGCTTCACAATGAATTTTGGCCCTCAACATCCTTCTGCTCACGGTGTTCTGAGATTGATATTAGAATTAGAGGGTGAAGTAGTTATAAGGGCAGACCCTCATATTGGTTTGTTGCATAGAGGAACAGAAAAGTTAGTGGAAACTAAACCTTATAATCAAAGTATTGGCTATATGGATAGACTTGATTATGTATCAATGATGTGTAATGAGCATGCATATGTTTTGGCAATAGAAAAATTATTAAATATTGATATTCCAATTAGAGCAAAATATATAAGGGTAATGTTTGATGAAATTACGCGAATTTTAAATCATTTACTTTGGCTTGGAGCACATGCTTTAGATATTGGAGCTATGAGTGTTTTTTTATATGCATTTAGAGAAAGAGAAGATTTAATGGATTGTTATGAAGCTGTTTCTGGAACGCGAATGCATGCAACTTATTATAGACCAGGAGGAGTAGCTAAGGATTTACCTTTAACTATGCCTAAATATGAACAAACAAAATGGAAATCAAAAAAAGAAATTAAAAATCTTAATAAACCAAGAGAAGGAACTTTATTGGATTTTATCGAAGATTTTACTAAAAGATTTCCAAATTGTGTTGATGAATATGAAACTTTGCTTACTGATAATAGAATTTGGAAGCAGCGGACTGTAGATATTGGAATTGTTTCAAAAGAAAGAGCTCTGCAATTAGGTTTTACTGGACCAATGTTAAGAGGTTCAGGAATAGCATGGGATTTAAGAAAAAAACAGCCCTACGAAATATACGAAAAAATAGATTTTGACATACCTATTGGAAAAAATGGTGATTGTTATGATAGATATTTAGTTAGAGTTGAAGAAATGAGACAGTCAAACAATATTATTAAACAATGCGTAGAGTGGTTAAAAAATAATGCGGGTGATGTAATTTCTAATAATAATAAAATTACTCCTCCAACTAGAGATGAAGTTAAAGAAAGTATGGAGTCATTAATTTATCATTTTAAATTATTTACTGAAGGCTATTGCCTTCCTGAAGGTGAAGTTTATTGTGCAGTAGAGCACCCAAAGGGAGAGTTCGGGGTAACTTTAATTTCAGATGGTTCAAATAAACCATATAGATTAAAAATTAGGGCACCAGGGTTTCCACATTTAGCAGCATTGAATGAAATGGTAAATGGTCATATGTTGTCAGATGTTGTGGCAATTATTGGAACCCAAGATATTGTTTTTGGCGAAATAGATAGATAATTATTATGGATAAAAATAATCTTTATAATTTGTCTAGTGAAAACTGTTCTAAAATTAATAATTGGTTATTAAAATTTCCAGATAAAAAAAGAAAACCTGCAATAATATATGCATTGCATTTAATCCAAAAAGAAAATAAATATATAAAAAAAGAACACATAGATGCAGTTGCTAAATATTTAAACTTAAAAAGTATTGACGTGTATGAAGTTGCTTCATTTTATTCGATGTTTGAAATGGAGAAAATAGGAAAACATACAATCTCGGTATGTACTAATATTTCATGCATGTTAAATGGTTCAGATGAAATTTTATCTTATATTGAAAATAAAATTGGAATTAAAGTTGGTGAATCAACAGGTAATTTTTTTTTAAAAGATGAAAGAGAGTGTCTTGCGGCTTGTTGTGGAGCTCCAATGATGCAAGTTGACCATGTATACTATGAAAATTTAACTAAAGAAAAAATAGATAAAATACTTGAAGGCTTAGATAGTGAAAAATAATATCAGAATTAATGAATTATGTTATTCCACCATCTTTATGGATAACCCTAATTCTTATGAAACATATGTTAATCAAGGAGGTTACCTTGCTTGGAGAAATATCCTTAAAAGTTTGCCAGAAAAAAAACAAATTATAAATACTGTTATAGAATCAGGTTTAAGAGGCAGAGGTGGGGCAGGTTTTTCTACAGGAAAAAAATGGAATTTTATAGATCAAGATTCAAGCAAAGTTAAATATTTAGTATGTAATGCAGATGAGTCAGAGCCAGGAACATGCAAAGATAGAGATATTCTTCGTTACAATCCTCATGCTCTTATTGAAGGTATGTTAATAGCAAGTTATGCTATTGGCGCAGAAATTAGTTATTGTTATTTAAGAGGGGAATTTATTGATGATGTCTACAGTAGTTTTAAGAACGCCTTGCAAGAAGCGTATAACAATAAACTGCTCGGAAAAAATATTTTAAATACAAGTATTAATATTGATATTTATGATTTAATTGGTGCCGGTGCATATATTGTAGGAGAAGAAACTGCATTATTAGAATCAATAGAGGGGAAAAAAGGATTTCCAAGATATAAGCCACCATTTCCAGCAATAAAAGGTCTTTTTGGATCACCTACTATAATTAATAATGTTGAAACACTAGCATCTATTCCATTAATCATAAGCAAGGGGTCAAAATGGTTTAATGGGATTGGCACAAAAGATAGTCCAGGATTTAAGTGTTTTTCTGTTTCAGGGCATGTTAATAAACCTGGTAATTATGAAATACCACTTGGAACTTCTTTTAAAGAATTACTGGAATTAGCAGGCGGCTTAAAAGATAATAAAAAACTTAAGGCAGTAATTCCTGGCGGTTCTTCGGTCCCAGTTGTACCTGGAGATATTATGCTTCAAACAAATATGGATTATGAATCAATTATTAAATCTGGTTCTTTTCTTGGCTCTGGAGCAGTTATTGTCATGAACGAAGATACAGATATGGTAAAAGTTATTCACAGAATATCTAGATTTTATTATTCAGAGTCATGTGGCCAATGTACTCCTTGTAGGGAAGGAACTGGGTGGATGTATAGAATTATTGATAAGATAGTTAATGGAAATGCAAATTTAAAAGATTTTGAAACTCTTAAATCAATACCAAAAATGATATCAGGAAGTACTATTTGTGGTTTCGGAGATGCTTCTGCAATGCCGGTTGAAAGTTTTATAAAGCATTATGAGCATGAGTTTCTTTCGTATATAAAAGATAATAATAGAGAAATATTAAGTTCACAAATTATTTTAGATAAAAAAATTTTTATCAAATAAAAATGAAAGTAAAAATTAATAATAAAGAATATAAATTTGAAAGTGGTGAAACCATAATACAAATTGCCGATAGAAATAAAATCCATATCCCGAGATTTTGCTATCATAGTAAATTATCCATCGCTGCAAATTGCAGAATGTGTTTAATAGAGCAAGTTGGAATTAATAAAGCTCAACCTGCTTGTTCAACTCCTGCAATTAATAATCAAGAGTATTTTACACATTCAAATTTAGCAAGAGTGTCTCAAAAAAATACAATGGAATTTTTGTTAATTAATCATCCTCTTGATTGTCCAGTTTGTGATCAAGCTGGGATGTGTGAATTACAAGACCAAGCTTTAATGCATGGAAATATTAAATCTAGATATGAGAGCGAAAAAAGAGTTACTAATGATTATAGTATAGGTCCTCTAATAAAAACTAATATGACCAGATGTATTCAGTGTACAAGGTGTGTTAGATATGGAGAAGAAATAGCAGGCATTAAGGAGTTTGGTGTCGTAGGAAGAGGAGAAACATTAGAAATTAGAACATTTCTTAATTCATACATTGATTCACCAATGTCAGGTAATATGATTGACATATGTCCTGTGGGAGCATTAAATGCTTCTCCATCTCATATGAAAGGTAGAACATGGGAGTTAGAAGAAATTAAACATATATCACCTCATGATTGTGTTGGGTCAAATACATTTATTCATGTTTTAGATGATTCTGTTTTCAGAGTCGTCGCCGGTGAAAATGAAAATATTAATGAAGTTTGGATTTCTGATAGAGATAGATTTTCATATGAAGCAATAAATTATAAAGATAGAGTAAAAAAACCTATTGCTAAAATAAATGGAAGACATGTAGAAGTAGAGTGGGAACAGGCTTTTGACATAATTAGAATGAATATAAGTCATTTTCAATCAAATAAGTCGGCAGGATATATAAGTGCGAATTCAACTATAGAGGAGCAATATCTTTTTCAAAAATGGTTAAGAGAGCTAAATATAAATAGTATTGATCATAGAGTTTCTCAAAATAGTTTTATATATGAAAATGATAATTTATTTCCAAAAATTGATATCCCAATTAAAGAAATTGAGAATATAAGTTCAATTCTTTTGATAGATAGCAATATTACTTATGACCAGCCTATTCTAGCGCACAAGATAAGAAAAGCATTCTTAAAAAATGCAAAAATAAATGCAATAAATTCATATAATTATAAATATAATTTTGGTATAAGTAATTCTATATTGATTCATCCAGATTTAATAACAGAATTTTTATTAGCTATAGTAGAATATTTAGCTGAAATAAAAAAAAATGATATAGTTAATAGTAATTTTGAAATACCAATTAGTATTAAGAAAAAATTTAAAGGATCATTAAATAAAAATATTATTGAAATTAGTAATGATTTATTAATTAATAAATCTTTAATTTTAGTAGGGTCTAATTTAAAAAATCATGTGGATTACGAATTTTTTAAAATTTTAGTTCATATAA
>CAXNNI010000013.1:0-12277 GCA_964203715.1 Gammaproteobacteria bacterium | reverse complement strand
TGACATCTTTGAAATTGATTAGGATTTGCTACCCAATTTTTACTCATTTGCCAGCCTTTATCCATATCAGAGTCGATTTTATTAAAAAAAGACTGACCTTCATCTACGATATTTTTTTTTATTTTAAGGGGATATTCGTTCTCACTAAGTATAACTGTAACTTCATACATTATTTTATCTTTTTGAGTTTTTTTCTGAGTGAGCTAGGTCAACTACTTCCATTGCTAGATCATTATATTCTTCCTTAAAATTATTAAGCTCAGAATTGTCAGAAGGTGCAAAATACTCGGAAGCTTCTATACCTCTCTCTCGATCTAAAGCTATGAATTTTTTTTGCATAGCTAGTAATTTTTTTATTTTATTTTGCTTTTCTTCCGACATTTTGTTTATCCTTAGAATATAGTTTCTATGTAATAGCTTAATTAATTTATAATAAAAAATCTACTAGTCATTTTTAGGTGCTCTTAATAACCACCTTTTCTTCTGCTTTCTGGTAATCCAGAAATTCTTCCTCCTTGTTTACTGGGATCGCCAGGGAAAAGATCATACAAAACTTTAGCATCAATTTTTTCCCCCCAAAATTTTTCAAAGTGTTTTACAAGATTTCTCGTGTTTGGCTGGTTTTCAGCATTATTAAAATATTCTTCTCTTAAGTAATTGATAACATCCCAATGTCTTTGTGTTAGTTCAATTTTTTCTAGAGAAGCTATTGCATTAGCTAATTCTTTAGACCAATCTTCAGCATTTACAATGTAACCATTAACAGTAGTTTCTATTTTTTCCCCTGAAATTTCAATTATAGGCATAATTTTCTCCTTCTATAAGTTATTTTATTTTAGTCATCATCCTTTGATATAGCTACTGGAGCTATACTTTTATGAGGTAAAAAGATACCACATCCATATAATTTTCCAATACCTATTCCCAATTCTTGTATTTTTATAGAATCTTCTTTTTCTAAATTAGTTATTAATAAGGATTTACTTCTAAGAATTTTTTTTGGGGTTTTAATATAATGATCTTTACCACAAAGCATTTTTTTAACTTTTATATTAATTAAAGATAACGATGAATTTACATCACTTAAAAAGCTATCTTCATCTTCAATATTTTCCATAATGACTGATCTACAAAAAATTGTATCAGTTATGATTAATTTTTTAATAGTTGGTTTAGATAATTTTACTAAATATTTTTTGCCAATATTTAAAGTTTGATCATTTAAATGAAAAAATTTATCTGCATATTCAATTGGTGTTCTTATGCAAAAACGAGTTCTTTTGGAAAGATATATTTCAGTTTTTGGTCTTTCCCAACCAGCTCCCGATTCGGCTCCATATATAGAATGTATAGCAAGATTATCGATTGTATTGATTTCGGGAATTTTTTGATTAATTGCTTCATATAAATCATACGCATGATCTAAAGATATTTTTTGACAATCAACTTTAAATGATACATCAACTATTTTATTATTAAATATATCTGAGTTTTCTTGATTATCTTCATTCCAAAACATGGCTTATCTTTTTGGTGAGGTAAACAAGTTTTCTAAATCTGTTTCCCAATAGTCAGGAGTATCATCAAAAATTGGCTTGATATCTAAAGATAGAAAAATTTCACCTTCATCAATTTTTTTTATTATGTATTCTTTCAGCTCTTGGTATGAACAAATTTTATACTGTTGAATTAAAATTTCACTAATTTTTAACATTATTTTGCTCTTGTTAAAAATCTAATTCTTTTAAGATGTCTTTTTTCACCATCGTCTGTGTACTCTTCCCTTTTATGTAGAATGTTATTAGCTACATAGCCTTGATTTTTCTTTAATAGAAGACGGTAAATGTATTTATCTTCATTCGTAATAAAATCATATATATAATTTTTTATTTTTTTTATCATACCATCTTTTTTCCAAATAATATTGTGTTGTCTCGAAGTAAATCTCATATTTAAAGCCCAATCTTGATCAATATAAAAAACAGGTCCTACTAACGTAATGCTATCTTTATTATTATTATTTTTTGGTATTTCCATAGCATTATTTTCCATTAATATGCTTATATATTCCGGATTGTGATCTCGTAAAAAAATATACATAATTTCATGATCTAAAAGTAAGTTTCCCCCGCCTTTCGATGCTGGGTGAACACAATGCAATACAAATGATTTTATAGATGCATTTAAGGGGTAATAATATCCATCAGTATGCCAATTTAAAGGTTTATTTGTATATGGAATATAGTCGCTTTTTATTATTTTTTTATCTACAGAGTTTTCTGTAAAAATAAAGTTATCAGTTAAGTCAGAGATATCGTTCTCATCTGAAAAAAGATTATGAGCCGAGTTAGTTAGATTTAATCTTGAGCAAAAGTTTCTTAACTCGAAATTATTTAAAGCTGAGGAAAAGTTGTATATTGCAAAATTATGTTTTTTTATAATTTCTTTAAACTTGTTAAGATTATCAAGGCTTAAAGTATTAATATCAAAAGATACAGAAAGATTTTTAGCTTTAATTGGATAGAGAGAAAGTTTTGTTTTTCTCCATTCTTTATATTCTGTCTCATTTTCTAAAAAAAAAGGTGATTTCATTTATATGGCATTTTGTTTTTTGTTTGATAGGATATACTTTAAATTATATATTTTTAAAAAACTTATGATAATTATTATATATATCTAAAAAGAGATATATAAATGGGGAAAGATACATCCCAAAAGAATAATGTATTTATTCACCATAAACCCATAAGATCTAGTTATAGCTCGATAAGTTAATTTGAAAGAATTTAAAAGGAGAAAACGTAGTGACCGATAAACATATAACTCCAATGCTAGATGAATTAGAGCATGGTCCATGGCCAAGTTTCATCTCAGGAATTAAAAGATTAAGAGATCAGCATCCAAGTGAAAGACTGTCAGCTACAGCAAATTCTTTATTGGGTCAGTTAGAACATTCATATGAAACAAGAAAAGGATACTGGAAAGGTGGAACGGTAAGCGTATTTGGTTACGGAAGTGGTATCATCCCAAGATTTTCAGAAATTGGACATGCTTTTCCTGAATCAAAAGAATTTCATACTTTAAGAGTTCAACCTCCAGCAGGAAATTATTACACAACAGATATGTTAAGACAGCTTGGAAAGAGCTGGGAAAAGCACGGGTCAGGTTTGCAAACTTTTCATGGTCAAACTGGAAATATAATGTTTATAGGTGCGACTACTATAAATACTCAACATTTTTTTAATGAAATTAATGATTATGGTTGGGATTTGGGTGGAGCAGGACCTTGTGTTAGAACTGGTATGTGCTGTGTAGGCGCAGCAAGATGCGAGCAATCGAATCTTGATGAAATAAAAATTCACAGAACTTTGTTAAATAATTTTACGGATGATGTTCACAGGCCAGCTCTGCCATATAAATTTAAGTTTAAAGTTTCTGGCTGTCCAAATGATTGTGTCAACTCAATTGAACGAGCTGATTTTGCAATAATCGGTACTTGGAAAGATGAAATGAAAATCGACCAAGAAGAAGTAAAAAGTTTTGTAGAGAAGAAAGGAAGGAAGTATATTATTGATAATGTTATTACAAGGTGCCCTACAAATTGTTTGTCGTTAAAAGACGATAATACATTAGAAGTTGATAATAGAAATTGTGTTAGATGCATGCATTGCTTAAATGTAATGCCAAAAGCACTTAGTCCAGGTAATGATAAAGGAGCAACTATTTTGATGGGGGGAAAGAGAACTCTTAAAGTTGGGGATTTAATGGGAACTGTAATTGTTCCGTTCATGAAACTGGATACTGAAGAAGATTATGAAAAGCTTAAAGAGTTAGCAGAAAATACGATAGATTTTTGGGCAGAAAATGGCCTTGAACATGAGCGTTGCGGAGAAATGATTGAAAGAATTGGTCTTGTAAATTTTTTAGATGGAATTGGTTTAGAGGTTGATCCAAATATGGTATCTGATCCAACAACAAGTTCATATGTAAGAATGGATGGTTGGGATGATGAGGCTGAAAAGTGGTTTAAGGAAAAGTTACAGACTTCAAAAAGTTAATTAATTTTCAATTATTATAAATATATAAGGAAAAAAAATGTCAGAACAAACAGTTGAAAAAGTTGTAAATAGACCGCCAATAGAAACAGGATGTCCAGATTCATTTCAATATATGCATCCTGTAATGAGAAGAAATTATGGTCAATGGGCATATCATGAAGACCCTCGTCCTGGAGTACTAAAGCACGTTGCTCATAGCGGGGATGCTATTTGGACAGTAAGAGCTGGCACGCAAAGAATACTAGATGTAATTACTTTAAATTTATTATGTGATATAGGCGATAAATTTGCTGATGGATATGTAAGATTTACAATAAGAAGTAATATTGAATATATGGTTGACAAAGAATCAAAAGTCGGACCATTAATTGTTGAACTTGAAAAAAATGGATTTGTTGTTGGTGGAACAAAAAACTCAGTAGCAATGATATCTCATACCCAAGGTTGGTTGCATTGTGATATTCCTGGAACAGATGCTTCTGGAGTTGTAAAGGCAATGATGGATGAAGTGATAGATGAATTTAAAGAATGGAATATGCCGAACAGAGTTCATATGACTACTTCGTGTTGTCAAATTAATTGTGGTGGACAAGGAGATATTGCTATAAATGTTCAACATACAAAACCGCCTAAAATTAATCATGAATTAGTTTCTAATGTATGCGAAAGACCATCAGTTGTTGCAAGATGCCCAGTTGCTGCTATTCGTCCTGCATTAGTTAATGGAAAGCCATCTTTAGAAGTTGATGAAAAAAAGTGTATCTGTTGTGGAGCATGTTATCCTCCTTGTCCACCAATGCAAATTAATGATGCTGAACATACTAAATTATCAATATGGGTTGGTGGTAATCATTCTAATGCGAGAGGAAAACCAACTTTTCAAAAATTAGTAGCTGCCGGTATACCAAATAATCCTCCAAGATGGCCGGAAGCAACTGCAATTGTTAAAAAAATTTTAAGAACATATAGAGATGATGCGAAAGACTGGGAAAGAATAAGCGACTGGATAGAAAGAATAGGATGGCCAAGGTTTTTCGAATTAACAGGCTTACCTTTTACAAAATTCCATATAAATAATTGGAAAGGTGCAAGAAACAGTCTTAATGCCTCTACTCACATAAGGTTTTAAAGTAAACTGAAAATAGGAAGAGAATTTGAAATTAGGAATATTAATTAACGAAGGGCCTTATCAGCACCAAGCTTCTGATACAGCACTTCAATTTGTAAAGGCAGCGATTAGCAAGGGTCATAAAATTTATCGCGTATTTTTTTATAATGATGGGGTAAATAATGCGACAAGATTTGCATCACCTCCTCAAGATGATAGAAATATAACTAAAGAGTGGTCTAAATTAGCAAAAGAACACGCTATAGATATGGTGGTTTGTGTTGCTGCTGCTCAAAGAAGAGGCATCTTAGACAAAGGAGAAGCTGATAGAAATGGAAAAGATTCAGATAATATTGCAGATGGTTTTAGAATTTCTGGGCTTGGACAGCTTGTTGAAGCAGGCATTCAAGCAGATAGATTGATTACTTTTGGAGATTAATAGACTAAATGAGTAATGAAGGAATTGTTAAAAAATTTATGTATGTAAATAGAAAGAGTCCATATGGAACTATATATGCATTAGAATCTTTAGAAGTAGTATTAATTTCAGCAGCTTTTGATCAAGATGTTAGTTTAGTTTTTATAGATGACGGTGTTTATCAGCTAATAAAAAATCAAAATACTAAGGGAATTGGTATGAAAAATTTTTCATCAACTTACGCTGCATTAGGTGATTATGAAATTAAAAAAATTTATATAGATAATGAGTCTTTAAATGAAAGAGGGTTATCTGTTTCAGATTTACAAGAACTTTCATGGGAAGACGAAAACGAAGATTACGCAAAAAAAAGTTTAATAAATTTAGTTTCAAGATCAGAGTTAGCTAAAATTATGGATCAGCAAGATGTCGTTATAAGTTTCTGAGGAGAATTATATGAGTATGTTACACACAATAAATAAATCACCATTTGAGAATTCTTCAGTTTCATCTTGCTTATCGTTGTGTGTAAAAGATAGTAGTATCTTATTTATTGAAGATGCTGTTATATCTGTAATGAAACATTCAAAATTTTGTAGTTTAATTGAGAGTTCTTTGAAGAATTTTAAAATGTACGCCTTAAAACCAGATCTTGAGGCTAGAGGTCTTTCATTAGAAAATGTTATAAGTGGAGTTAATATTGTTGGATATGAGGAATTTGTAGAGCTGACTATTGAACATGACTCCGTTCAATCTTGGCTTTAATATTTTTAAATAATTGGGAGGATGATGTGGCATTAGAAATTAATGGAAAAACATACGAAGTAGATGAAGAAGGTTATTTAGCAGACTTAAGCACATGGGATGTAGATGTAGCAAATGCTATGGCTCAAGCTGATGGAGCTTCTTTAGAACCAAGTCATTGGGAAGTTATAAATTTCTTACGCTCGTATTACGAGGAATATCAAATTGCTCCTGCGGTTAGAGTTCTTACGAAACAAATTGGTAAGACGTTAGGCGCGGAGAAAGGAAATAGCAAATATTTATATGAATTATTTCCATATGGCCCAGCTAAACAAGCTTGTAAATATGCTGGCTTACCTAAGCCTACAGGATGCGTATAAATATAATTTGACAGTATGCAGATATCAATTTTAAGTATTTTAATGGCTGCATTATTTTATATAGCCTTTTTTATTTTGGCTTATGGTTTAGTTTATAAAATTTTACAATATAAAAACACACCAGCGCCTTTAAAAATACCAACAATGCCTGCACCAATGACTCAAACAGGTGTTGTGTTTAGGATGTCTAGAGAAGTAATATTTTTTGAAAGTCTTTTTAAAGCGAGCAAAATGACTTGGTTATTTGGATGGCTTTTCCACTTTGGTTTATTTCTAGATATGCTTAGACATCTTCGCTATTTTATTGATCCTATATGGTTTTGGGTTTTAATTGTTCAACCTTATGGCAAGTACGGATCTTTATTGATGTTTGTAGGGTTAATAGGATTGTTAGTTAGAAGATTTGCAGTTGATAGGGTTAGATATATATCAGCTCCATCTGACTACTTAATGTTAGTTTTAATTATATGTATTACTTCCACAGGAATTGCAATGAGTTTTTATCTTGGAGCAGATGTTATAAGTGTTAAATCTTTTTTTATTGGATTGATGACTTTTAATATGCAAAATATTCCATCTGATCCAATTTTAATTTCTCATTTAATAATGGTTGCATCATTGATGATTATTTTTCCTTACAGTAAACTGCTTCATGCACCTGGGTTATTTTTTAGTCCTTCGAGAAATCAAATAGATAATTCAAGAGAAAAGAGACATATTTCAAAGTGGGCTAAAAAATTAGAAGATAATTAAATTATAAAAGAAGACTATTATGGTTGATAACAAATTTGAAGTACCTATATTAAGAGAATACCCAATTATTCCAAAATTACAAAAAGGGGTAATGTCTCACAGCAGACCTTTTATTGCAAAAGAAAATCACCAAGAACCTTTAGGATTTCCGGGTCAGCTTGTGGAAAATTGGCACGATGTTGCTATTAAAAAAATGGGCGACTTACAGAGTAAGTATAGATCATTACAAGTATATCTTGATTCATGTGTAAAATGTGGGGCATGTACTGATAAATGTCACTATTATATCGGAACTACAGACCCAAAAAATATGCCAGTTGCTAGACAGGATCTATATAGAAAAGTATATAGACGATATTTTACATTTGCTGGCAAGTATTTTCCTAAATTAGTTGGAGCTGAAGATTTAACCAAAGAAGTTTTAGATGATTGGTATTCATATTTTCACCAATGTTCACAGTGTAGGCGGTGTTCGGTATATTGTCCTTTTGGTATTGATACAGCTGAAATATCCATGGCAGCAAGAGAAGTTATGGATACTATTGGAATTGGGCAAAAGTATTCTAACGAAATTATTGGAAAGGTTCATAAAATAGGAAACAATTTGGGATTACCTGGCCCAGCGCTTGCTGATACGTTAAAGGGTCTCGAGGAGGATGTTGAAGAGGAGACTGGTATTGCAGTAAAGTTTCCACTTGATGTTAAAGGTGCAGAAGTTTTACTTATTACCCCATCAGCAGATTTTTTTGCAGAACCACATGTTGATGGCTTAATTGGTTATGCAAAAGTTTTTCATGAAGCAGGAATATCATGGACAATAAGTTCTCATGCTAGTGAGGCCGCCAATTTTGGAATGTTTATTGGTAGTTATGAAAATATGAGAAAGCTTGCGCTTAGGATAAGAGAGGCTGCAATACAGTTAGGTGTTAAAAGAATTGTTTTTGGCGAATGCGGTCATGCATGGAGAGTTGCTTATAGTTTTTTAAATACATTAGCTGGACCCTGGGATTTTTTAGATCAAAATTATCCAATACCTCAACATATATGCGAAGTTACTTATGAGTTAATTCAAGAAAATCGACTTAAATTTGATAAGTCTCAGAACGACACTATGGTTTTAACTTATCATGACTCATGCAATGTTGCTAGAGCTTCTAGAATGGGTAATAAGCCCGGCGGCCAATTTATTGTTCCTAGAGAAATAATTAAGGCTACATGTAATAATTTTTATGACATGTCTTCAGATACAATAAAAGAGGGAACATTTTGTTGTGGTGGAGGCGGTGGTCTTCTTACTGATGATTTGATGGAATTAAGAGTAAAAGGAGCACTTCCCAGAATGGAAGCTTTAAGAAAAGTTGTTGAAGAGAATGGGGTAACTCATATGGCAGCGATTTGCGCAATTTGCAAAAGTCAATTTGCAAAGGTTTTTCCATATTACGATTTTTCAATGGATCAGATTGTAAGTGTTCATCAGTTAGTAAGTAACGCCATAATTTTAACTGGGAAAAATAATGAAAATGATCATGAGAACCACTCACAACGAGATATAGATGAAGCTGCATAGTACTTTATAATCATATTATGAAATAGGAGAGTTATGTCTGTAAATAAAGATACAATTGAAAAAAAGTTAACTTTTAGAAAATATCAAGACGGTGTTCATACGTATAACAACCTTGCTCAGAATATTTTTGAACAGGATAAATCTCATAAATGTCCAACATATGTTCATAGAACTCCTCCTTGTCAAGGAAGTTGTCCATCAGGAGAAGATATTAGAGGCTGGCTAGATATAATTAGAGGTATAGAAAAACCACCTAAAGATATCGAAATGCAGGAATACGCATTTAGAAGATCTACAATTGCTAATCCATTTCCATCTATGATGGGAAGAGTTTGTCCGGCACCTTGTCAAAACGGATGTAATAGAAATGATGTAGAAGATTTTGTTGGAATTAATGCAGTTGAACAATATATTGGTGATCATGCAATTGCTAATGGATATTCTTTTTCTTGTACTGATAAGATGAGTGGAAAAAAAGTAGCCATCATTGGTGGAGGTCCTGCAGGTCTTTCTGCTGCATATCAGCTTAGAAAGCTTGGCCATGCTAGTGTTATATTTGATTCTCATGAAAAACTTGGCGGAATGATGAGATATGGAATACCAAGTTATAGAACACCCGACGCATTCTTAGATCCAGAAATTGAAAGAATTTTAGCAATGGGAAATATTGAAACAAAGCTTAATGTTAATGTAGGTACTGATATATCTGCTGAAAGTATAGAAAAAGATTATGATGCGGTTTTATGGGCAATAGGATGTTGGACTGGAAGAGAACTACCAGTTCCCAATAGTGATGCACCAAATTGCATTTCAGCTATAAAGTACCTGGAAGCTTTTGCTCAGAAAAGATTACATGTGACTGCTAAAAAAGTAGTTTGTATTGGTGGAGGTGATACATCTATCGATGTGGTTTGTTCTTCTAGAAGAATGGGAACTTTAAAAATTGATATTCAAGAAAAAGATAAACCAGAAAATATTTTAAGAACAGGTAGCACGCAAGAAGAAAAATTAGCAGCTGATCGTGTTTACAATGATGTTACATTAACAACTTTATTTAAAAGATCTGAAATGACTGCTACAGAAGAGGAAGTTCATGACGCAATAAGAGAAGGCGTAAAAATTCTTGATGAGGTAATGCCTTTAGAAGTATTAGTTGATAAGAACACTGGACGAGCATATGGCTTAAAAATGGCAAAATGCAAAGTTAATAATGGAAGACCTGAGAAAATTGAAGGTTCTGAATTTATAATAGAAGCTGATTTAATTGTCGCTGCTATTGGACAAAGTGGTGTGTTTAATAACATAGATGAACTTAATAATGGAAAAAATTTAATAGATGCAGATATCAATTATTCAATTCCAGGAAAACCTGGGCATTTTGCCGCTGGTGATATTATAAGACCTCATCTTCTTACAACTGCGATTGGGCAAGGATCAATCGTTGCAGAAACTATAAACCAATATTTAAATGAAGTTGATTTAAAAGAATTAAAAAAAAGACCTAAAGTAGATGTGCATCATTTTAATTTATTAGAAAAATTAAAAGAAAAAGGATTGCAGCCATCTGAATACCAAACAGGGTCATATTGGGGAACAGACAATTTGGACTTTTCAGTGCATAATTATGAAGATAGATCGGCACAAGAGATAATTAGTACTAATAAAATGTTCTTAGGGCATTTTTCTTACACACCTAGAAATTTAAGGGAACAGGTAGGGCCTGATGCTAAAGCTATTCTAGGAAATTTTCAAGAAAGAACTAAGTCCTATACCAAAGAGCAAGCTATTGCTGAAGCTGGAAGATGTATGAGCTGCGGTATGTGCTTTGAATGTGATAATTGTGTTATATATTGTCCACAAGACGCCGTATTTAGAGTAAAAAAAGATAAAAGCACCACAGGAAGATACGTAGATACTGATTATAAGAAGTGTATTGGTTGCCATATATGCGCTGATGTTTGTCCGACTGGATATATTGATATGGCATTAGGTGATCATTAATTTAGATAATTATTGAGTTCGTATTTAAATTTTATCTGAATTTAAGAGAGAATGCAGTATGAATATAAAGCCATTTATAAAAATTTTATTTCCTTTAATATTATTTTTTTTTAGTGGCGAACCTATAAACGGAGAAAATATTTCTAGTAAAGTAAATATTTCTTCTAAAGAAAATATTTCTTCTAAAGAAAAATGTGTAGCGCCAGCTGAGATCATGAGAGCTCAACATCATATCTTTATGAAACAACATGGTCATGAAACCGTAGTTAATGGTATAAGGACAAAAAAATATAGCCTTAATAATTGTATAAATTGTCATATAAAACCACAGGCAGATGGTTCGTACCCAAAAGTAAAATCTAAAGAGCATTTTTGCTCTGGTTGTCATATAGCGGCAGCGGCAAAAGTAGAATGTTTTGATTGTCATGCATCCAAGCCATTTAATAAGGCGAAATTAGAAAGTGAGATATTGAAAAAATGAAAAAATATGAGTTAAAGCTTGATA
The DNA here is from genome assembly GCA_964203715.1 of Gammaproteobacteria bacterium. Lineage (GTDB taxonomy): Bacteria > Pseudomonadota > Gammaproteobacteria > Poriferisulfidales. The sequence goes on along the minus strand of CAXNNI010000013.1, from coordinate 743 downwards.
GAAGAAATTTTTTAAAGAACTCTGTAATGTTAAGTCTTGTATCTATTGCTCCAGGTGTTTTCTTTCAGGAATTGTCACATGGAAGAGCGTTAGATGAGCCCGCATCTAAAAAAATAAGATGGGGAATGTTGATAAATACTGACTTATGTTCTGAGGACTGTAATGCTTGTGTTACCGCATGTAATGAAGAACACGGTATAGAAGATTTTGGGAGACCAGATTCTGATACGCAATGGATAAGAAAATTAAATTTAACAGATGAATTCTCTGGTAAAAAATATAGCTTACCAATGATGTGTCAACATTGTGAAAATCCACCATGTGTAGATGTTTGTCCAACAGGTGCATCATTTAAAAGAGCAGATGGAATAGTGTTAGTCAATAAGCATACTTGTATAGGATGTAGGTATTGTATGATGTCATGCCCATATAAAGCAAGGTCATTTGTACATGAAAATTTAGAAAATCAATTACCACATGCTCCGAGAGGAAAAGGTTGTGTTGAAAGTTGTAATTTATGTGTTCATAAAATTGATAAAGGTGATGAAAATACTGCATGTTCTGCGGCATGTCAAAAAGATGGAAATAAAGCTATTTTATTTGGAGATTTAAATAATCCAGAAAGCGAGATATCAAAGCAACTTTTAAAATATGGTGGCAAGCAAATACGAAATGACTTAGGCTTGAATACAGCTGTAAGATATAGAGGAATAGAATGAGTTTAATAAGATATAAATCTGTAG
>CAXNNI010000012.1:0-12463 GCA_964203715.1 Gammaproteobacteria bacterium | reverse complement strand
CAATTTGAACAAATTGAAAAAGAGATTTCTAAAAGATAATAGTATTTATTATAAAAAAAATTTAAACTACTTTGTCTCTAGGTATTGAATTGTTATAGTATGCTTCCATATTTTCTAGCACTCGCATACCCATAGCTATCCTAGTTTCTATTGATGCGCTTCCTAAATGAGGAAGAAGCACTGCATTTTCACAATCTAAGAATCCTGGATTTAATTTTGGTTCCCCTTCAAAAACATCTAAACCTGCTCCAGCTATAGTCTTATTTTTTAATGCCTCTATTAGTGCATCATTATCAATAACATCTCCTCTTGCTGTATTTATTAAATAAGCGCCTCTTTTCATCATCCCGATTCTTTCTTTATTTAATAAATGATATGTACTTTCCCCACCCGGACAGTGAATAGATACAAAATCTGATTTTTGCAATACTTCTTCTACACTTAAGCATGGAGTTGCATTATATTTTTTTATAACAGTGTCAGATGGCATATAGGGATCAGAAAATATTATTTTCATTCCAAATCCAAAGTGAGCTCTTTCTGCTGTAGCTTGCGCTATTCTGCCAAAACCTATACAGCCTAAAACTTTACCAGTAACTTTTGTTCCTCTTAAATGTGTCGGTCTCCAGCCTGCCCAAGATCCAGATCTTAATTCTCTTTCTCCTTCACTTGTTCTTCTTGCAACACTTAGTAGTAGCGTCATTGCTATATCTGCGGTGCAGTCAGTTAAAACTTCAGGAGTATTTGTTACAACTAAATTTTCTCTTTTTGCAGCATTAAGATCTATATGATTATAACCAACACCAAAGCTAGCAATAATCTTAGCTTTTTTATTTTCAACCGAAAGAACTTCATTATTAATAGGATCTGTTACAGTTGGGCAAACACAATCGAAATTTTGAAATGCGACTTTAAGCTCAGAAATACTCATAGGTATATCATTTTTATTAAGAGTGACATCATATTTAGTTTTTAATTCTGCTTCGACTTCTTCTGGCCATTTTCTTGTAACTAATACTTTAGGTTTACTCATTTTTTTCCCCAATTAAAATTTTATAAATATTTTTTTAGTACTTCTTTCATTTTACTTCCCATTTCTGAAGGGTTAGGAATGATATGAATTCCTGCTTCTCTTAATAATGCTACTTTTTCCTCTGCACTTTCACCTTTTCCTGAAACGATCGCTCCAGCATGTCCCATAGTTCTTCCTTTTGGAGCTGTTAAACCAGCAATATATGCTACGACTGGTTTTTTCATATGGTTTTTTATATATTCTGCTGCTTCTGCTTCTTGCGGTCCGCCAATTTCGCCAATTAACATTACTGCTTTTGTTTTATCATCTTCATTAAATAACTCTAGAATATCTTTATGAGAGCTTCCATTTATAGGGTCTCCTCCAATGCCTACGCTAGTAGATATTCCAATACCTTCTGCTTTCATTTGAGATGCAGCTTCATATCCTAAAGTTCCAGATCTTCCAACCACACCAACATTACCTGGCATATATATGTGTCCAGGCATAATACCCATCATGGCTTCACCAGGAGTTATAGTGCCAGCACAGTTTGGACCTGTAAGAATCATTTTTTCTTCTTTTTTATATCTAAGCATATATCTTTTGACACGCATCATATCATGTGCCGGGATTCCATCTGTTATTGAGACAGCATATTTTATTCCAGCATCTGCAGCTTCCATAATTCCGTCAGCAGCAGCTGCAGCGGGAACAAATACTATAGTTGCTTCAGCACCAGTTGCGTTGACAGCTTCTTTTACTGTATTAAAAACAGGTAGACCTAAATGAGTAGAACCTCCTTTACCAGGAGTAACTCCAGCAACTACATTTGTTCCATAAGCAATCATTTCTTCTGTATGAAAATTACCTATTCTTCCTGTAATACCTTGCACTAAAACTCTAGTCTTTTTATTTAGTAAAATTGACATTTATTTACCTCATTTATTGTTTTGCAGCGTCAACTGCTTTTTGAGCTGCGTCTTTTAAAGTATCTGCTAATATAATTGGAAGTTTGCTATCTTTTATAATTTTTATTCCTTCCGCAACATTTGTTCCTGATAACCTAACTATCAGAGGAATATTTAGATTTACACTTGGAATAATTTCAACAAGTCCTTTAGCGATCCAGTCACATCTATTAATACCAGCATAAACATTCACAAGCATTGCTTTTACATTTTTATCAGCAAGAACTAATTCAAATGCTTTACCTACTCTTTCGGGAGAGGCTCCACCGCCAATATCTAAAAAGTTTGCAGGTTCTCCGCCACAGTATTTAATCATATCCATAGTTGCCATAGCTAAACCTGCTCCGTTTATCATACAACCAATATCACCATCAAGACCAACATAGCTTAAGTCATGTTCAGATGCAGCTATCTCTCTTTTGTCTTTTTGATTATTATCGTTTAATGCATTAATTTCAGGATGTTTAAATAATGCGTTATCATCGAAATTTATTTTTGCATCTAATGCGATTAGCTCATTATCTTTAGTAAGTACTAAAGGATTTATTTCCAACATATTTATATCAAGGTTTATCATAGCTTTGTAACATCCTATAAACAATTTCACTGCTTTAGAAAAAGTTTCTGGTGGAATATTTAGAGCAAAACTTAATTCTCTAGCTTGAAAGTCAACAAGACCAACGGCAGGATCAATTTCTATTTTTTTGATTGAATCAGGTTTTTCAGCAGCCAGTTCTTCAATTGACATTCCTCCTTCTGAAGATGCAACAATAACAATTCTTTGTTTTACTTTATCCATGATATAAGCTAAATAAATTTCTCGATTTATATTGCATCCAGTTTCTATATATAGTTTTTCTACTAATTTTCCATTAGGACCTGTTTGAATAGTTTTTAAATATGTACCTAAAAGTTTTTCTGATGCTTTTCTTACTTCATCATCCGATTTACACATTATTATTCCACCTGCTTTTCCTCTAGCTCCAGAATGGATCTGAGCTTTTACTATGCATATTTTTGAATCTAATTCTTTATATGCTCTTACAGCTTCAGAGGTTTTTAGTGCAAGTTTTCCTTTTAAAACTTCTACACCATAGTTGGATAATATTTCTTTAGCTTGGTATTCATGTATATCCAAAATATACTCCTTTTTTATAAGTTTACTTTTCTGTATTAATTGCTTTATCAGTATTTACAATATTTTCTGCCATTCTTGCTGAAGCAGCGTCAATCAACCTTCCATCTAGTGAGGCAGCTCCTTGGCCTTTTTTAGCTGCTTCTTCTAATGCAATTAAAATTCTTTTAGCTTTATCTACTTCTGTTTTAAGTGGAGTAAACACTTCATTTGCTAATTCAATTTGTGAAGGGTGAATCGCCCATTTGCCTTCAATGCCTAGTGCAGCAGCTCTTCTTGCAGCTAACTTATATCCTTCTGGATCATTAAAATCACCAAAAGGTCCATCAATGGCTCTTAAGCCAAATGCTCTACAAGCAACAGTCATCATTGTCAAAGCAGCATGCCATTGATCGCCAGGATAATCTGGATTTAGACCCCCAATATTAGTTGTTCTTGCCCTGTTACTTGCAGCATAATCAGCGACCCCAAAATGAAGCGCTTCTAGTCTTTTACTTGATTTAGCAATTTCATTAACATTTGCCATACCAAGTGCTGTCTCAATTAAACATTCTAAACCAATTCTATTTCTAAACTTCATTCCCATTTCTATTTGATTAACCATTGCCTCAACCATGTATACATCGCTCGCACAACCAGCTTTAGGAATCAATATTGTATCAAGTTTTGAACCAGCTTGTTCAACAACATCAACGACATCTCTATACATATAATGAGTATCCAGACCATTAATTCTTACAGAAATAGTTTTACCTTTTCCTGCCCAATCTAAGTCATTGATTGCTTCAATAACATTTTTTCTAGCTTGTACTTTATCATCTGGAGCAACAGCATCTTCTAGGTCTAAAAAAACGAAATCAACCGAACTATTCAATGCTTTTTCAAACATTTTAGGATTAGATCCAGGAACTGCTAATTCACTTCTTTGAACTCTTGAAGTTTTTTGTTCATACAATGTGTGACTCATATATTTTCCTTTTTTATTAAATTTTTTTTAAAGCTTTGTTTGGATTACTTGTCCAATATTTAGCTGCAGCACCAGTTCCACTGCCTGGGGTAAATTTTATACCGGCATCTATCATTGCCATTTCAACCCCACCTAAAGCAGCCATCATCCTTGTTTCATTATTATCTCCCAAATGACCAATTCTAAAAACTTTTCCTGCGACTTGAGTTAATCCAGCGCCTAAAGAAATATTATATTTGTGATAGGCTATTTTTATTACTTCTATTGCTTTTTTTCCGTCAGGATTATTTTTTGAACCGGGTTCTAGCCATATGGCACTAACTGTATCTGAATAAAGTTTTGGAGAGCGCGCTGCTAATTCTAAACCCCAACCTCTAATTGCAGCTCTAACTCCATTTGCTAATCTAGCATGACGAATAAATACGTTTTCTATACCTTCTTCTAGCAAAAGATCTAAAGACATGCGAAGTCCTCTTAAAAGATTTACAGGAGGTGTATAAGGGAAATAACCATCCTTATTAGTATTTAAATGATCCTGAATATCTAAAAAGCATCTTTTGCATTGAGCAGTTTTTCTCATTTCTAGTGCTTTTTTACTAAAGCACAATATTGCTAAACCTGCAGGCAGCATAAAGCCTTTTTGAGATCCACTTACTGCAATGTCAATTTTCCATTTATCAAATCTAAAAGGTATACTGGCAATAGAGCTGACGCCATCTACCATCAATAAAGCCGGATGTTTTATTTGATCCATAGTTTTTCTTACACCTTCTATATCGCTTGTAACGCCTGTTGCCGTTTCGTTGTGACAGGCAACAACAGCTTTTATTTTTTTATTTTTGTCTGCAGAAAGGATTTTTTTAATTTTTTCTATTGGGAAGCCTTCACCCCATTTTGTCTCAACTATTTCAACATCTAAACCAAGTCTCTTAGCCATTTCAGCCCATAAGTAGCTAAATTGACCAAATTGTGAGGTTAAGATTTTATCTCCTGGAGATAATGTATTTGTTAAAGCAATTTCCCAGCCAGCTGTACCAGTTGCAGGAAATATAAATGGTGTACCGGTTGAAGTTAGAAATATTCTTTTTAAATCCCTAAACAATGGTTTTACTAATTCTGGAAAGTCTAGTGCCCGATGATCCTCCATTGGAACATTCATAGCGTTTTGAACTTGAGCTGGAATATGAGTAGGTCCTGGAGCAAATAAGTAATTTCTTCCAGGATATGATAATTTTTGACCAGGCATAATATTTTTCCTATAAAGTTATTAAATTTTTTATATCTTAAAAAGCTTATTAAAGTAAGAGTAAGCCGTAAATAATGCCATAGCATTTGCAGACGCTCAACTAATTTTTACATCTTTATTGTTTTAAATTATTTTAAGATTATACCTTGGAGTTCTGCTGCTTTTACAGTGTTTTCAAGTAAACAAGCGACCGTCATTGGACCTGTGCCCCCGGGCATTGGCGTTACAGCTTTAGCTATCCCGTCAACCCCTTTAAAATCAACATCTCCATGAATTCCTGAATTATCGCTACTTATTCCAACGTCTAGAATAACAGCATCTTTTTTAACATTTTTTGCATTTATAATATTTGGAACTCCGACAGCAGGAATAATAATCTCAGATTGACTAATTAACTCATCTAAATTTTTTGTTTTAGAATGAGCTAAAGTCACCGTGCAATCAATTCCTTTTGCACTCAACATAATTACTTGTGGCATTCCTACTAATCTTGATCTTCCAATAACTAAAGCTTTTTTCCCTGAAGTTACAATTTTATAATATTCAAGTAATTTCATAACACCTAAAGGTGTGCATGGTCTTAATACATCATTTCCTACTATTAATTTGCCAAGATTTTGCTCTTTTAGACCATCTACATCTTTTTCTGATGGAATCATTTCAATTATAATTTCTTCATTTAAACCTTTCGGCAATGGCATTTGAATAAGTATTCCATTTATGGATGGGTCTTTTGCTAGTTCACATATTTTACTTTCCAAATCTTTTTGAGATATATTTCCAGGTAAATTTACATGAACAGAATTTATTGATGCTGCAGCTGCCTGTTTATGTTTATTATTTACGTAAAGCTGACTTGGTTTATCATCTCCTACCAGAACAGTTGCTAAGGTAATTTTTGCAAACGAAATATCAATTTTTTTTTTTATAGCATTTTGTATTTCTTGTGCAACAAATTTTCCATCTAATATTAAAGTTCCTTTTTCTGTATATTTCATAATTTAATAAATTTTTAATTATTATATTTGAGGTTGCTTTTCAGGATAAAGATATATGAAGCTTTTTCCTAGCTTCCCGTTATAATTTCCTGCAGAAATCATTAATAATCCCGCAGTATCTTTAGAAGCATTTATAGCTGCTTGAGTTGCTATAATTATAGATTTCATGTCTTTACCATTCATTATAATTTCCATCACTGAATTTACATCTTTAGGTAAACTAGCTTCAATATTTGGATTATCTTGAAGTAAAGGGCCAAATTTTTCGTAAGTGCTTGCTATAGTAAAGTTATAATCACTTCCAGCTTTAGAGCCACTTCCTGCTACTCCACCTGGAAATGTTGTTATTACATTTGGAATCGGTAGAATTGCTTCAACTCCTTTTTCAGCAGCATTTAGCGCAGATTCTACATCTTTACCAAAATACCATAAGTTTCCACCCATAAGACCATCAGAATAACCAAAACGCCTATCCAGAATGAATTCACCACCCAATATAGGAATCCACCACATTTTTCTTCCAAATCTTGTGATTCGTTTTTGATATTTATTTCCAAAATAAGCAATTTTTCTTCCAAGTTTAAAATAGCTCTCAGAATCGTCAATTAGATTAAAACAAGAAGCAGTTGGACATGTAAGTATATTTTGACTGATTCTAACTAAAGCAGCTCGTTCAAGTTTTTTTGGATCTTTCCAAAATTTAGGAATATGAAGTTGTATTATTGCTCCTGGCCTTCCATCTGGAGTTTTAATATTTTCGTCACCACCTGGCCCCACATATCTATCTAAGCCAGCTTCGCAGTCGCATAAAATACTACTTGATGCGTTGCCAGTTGATGCATTTATTGCATGATCTAACCATTTTTTATTAATAGCAGTTATAAGAATTTCTGAGTATATGCTTTTAAAAGCCTCGGCGTATGTATCATCTATTATAGCTGTCATTAATTTACCTTCTCCCTATACCTTGATATATATTATTTTCTGTAACTACTTTATCCATGTATATATCATGAGGTGCAACAAGAATTTTTTCAAAAAGTTGAGATTCGTAGCAGAGAGCAATTAAAAAGCAGTCAGATCTGACTTGTTCCATTGTTCTATCATAATAACCTTGTCCGTTTCCCATTCTGCCTCCATTTCTGTCAAAGCCGGTACCAGGAACCATTATCATATCTAATTCTCTTGGTGAAACTTCTTTTTCAGGATTTCCCCATAATTCTTTTGGAGGTTCTAAAATATTCCATTTACCAACTATCATTTCTTCCATACTAGTCATATGCCAAAGACCAAGTTTATTTTCTCCATTTTCATCTGTAGTGCAATATGGAACAATAATTTTCTTATCACCTTTTTCTACTTCTTTTAAAAGATGAGGCTTAGTTTTGGTTTCGGATCTACAATCAATGTACCACATAACAACTTGAGCGCTTTTGTATTCTGGAAGTGACATAAATCTTTCGCAGGCTAAAGCACTAATTTCATCCTTATTTTCTTGAGCAGCTCTTCTATCATAAGCTTCTCTTCGCATACTAGCTTTTTTTTCCATTATTTTTTCTAATTCTTCTTTAGATATAGACACTTTTTTAGTTCTCCTAGCTTAATGTTCAAATCATTTAGATTTTTATTATTCTATATTTTTAAGAGAACAGCCAACTATTTTTTCTAATTCAAAAAAAAGATTTTTAAATATTAAAGAAAATTTAGATATCATAGATTTTTAGCAATCTATCTATCTAATTTTTAATAAATCTTTTAAGACGACTAAAAAGCAAGAATATATTATTATAATGGATAAATTACTTAGTAACTGGAGTATGGAGAAGTACAAATGAGTTATTTGCCATTATTTATAAATACAGATGGAAAAAAGTGCTTGATAGTTGGAGGTGGAAAAGTTGCAAGTAGAAAGCTTATACCTATTTTAGAGTCAGGTATGCAGGTAACCATGATTTCACCAAAAATTATTGATGAAATTATGCAATCAGCAAAAAATTTTAATAATTTTAATTATAAGAAAAGAAATTTTGAGAAAAATGATATATGTAATCAATTTTTAGTTATAGCAGCTACTAATGATCATTCTATTAATAGTTTGATTGCGGAAATAGCAAAAAAAAAGAAAATTTTAGTAAATATGGCAGAAAACATGCATGAAGGTGATATTATTATCCCTTCGGTAGTTAACAGAAATCCAATAAAAATAGCAATTTCGTCTGGAGGAGCTTCTCCAATACTTACTCGATTAATAAAAACAAAGCTTGAAACAATAATTCCATATTCATATAGTAACTTAGCTGAAATCATGATTGAGTATAGAGAAAAGGTTAAAAAAACTTTTATAAAAATTAAAGACAGAAGGAATTTTTGGGAAGCTTTTTTAGACGGCCCCGTTTCTGAGCTGGTACTTTCTGGGCGTATAAAAAAAGCAAAAAAAACTATAGATAAATTTTTAGAAGAAAAAATATTTTTAGATAACATGGGGGAGGTTTATCTTGTTGGCGCAGGTCCTGGAGATCCTGAGCTTTTAAGTTTTAAAGCTTTAAGATTAATGCAAAAGGCTGATGTTGTTATTTATGATAGATTAGTTTCTGACCCAATAATGAGTCTAGTTAGACAAGATGCTGAAAAAATATATGTTGGTAAACAACGATCTGATCATACAATGCCGCAAGAAAATATAAATCACTTGCTTGCGCGTTTAGCACTTGAAGGAAAAAAAGTTTTGAGGCTAAAAGGCGGTGATCCCTTTATATTTGGGAGGGGAGGGGAGGAAATAGAAAGTTTAATAAATGATGATATTCCGTTTCAAATTGTACCAGGTATAACTGCGGCTTCTGGTTGTGCTAGCTATGCAGGGATTCCTTTAACTCATAGAGATTATTCTCAAGCTTGTATTTTTGTAACAGGCCATTTAAAAGATGGAACAGTTAATTTAAATTGGAAAATGTTAGCACATGATAATCAAACTCTTGTTTTTTATATGGGAATGCATGGATCTAAAATTATATGTGAAGAATTAATTAACCATGGTTTGAAAAAAAATACTCCTGCAGCTCTTATCATAAAAGGAACAACTGTTGATCAAGAGGTTATAATTGGTGATTTAGAAAATATGCCAAATATAATAATGCAAAAAAAAATTACACCACCAACACTTTTGATCATAGGTAATGTAGTGCAATTACATCATAAACTTAAATGGTTTGATCCTTATTCGAAAAAAAATAATAGAAATTTAAATTTTTAGTCTTTAAAAATTATTCTTAGTTGTTTACTGATATTTAGAGAATGCTTTTTTAATAAATTATCGACTCTAGTTTTTTTTCGTTCAAAATTAAATTTAACTTTTTTTTTAATATCATTTTTATTCTGGTTAATTTTTGTAATGCTTATGCAGTCAGTTGGACATTTATTTATACATATCTTGCATCCTGGACATTCGTTATAATTTATTCTATGAGAATAATTTTGAGCACCAATGATTGCATCAAATGGACAAACTTCTATACAAATCGCACAGCCAATACAATTATCTTCATTTATTAAAGCAATATATCTTTGGTTCATTTTACTTTGGATCCATTTTCTATATTTTTATCGACGTTAATTAAGATAATTTCTCCATTGGAGTCTGCAGCAAGAGCCATGCCATAGGAAGTGCCAAATTTCATATTTTTTGGTTTTAAATTTGCTACTATGATAGTTTTTAAGCCAATTAACTCTTCATTTTTGTAAAATTTTTTAATACCTGCAAATATTTCCTTTTCTCCGTGTATTCCAAGATCAACTCTTAATTTTAAAAGTTTATCAGCACCACCAACATTTTCGACTTTAATAATTTCACCAATTCTTAAATCAATTTTTTCGAAATTTTCATATTCTATTTCATTAGTCATATTTTTTTTTCCTTGCTTATTATTTATTTTATCAAAAGTATTTAATTCATTTTCTATTTTTTTAATATCTTCTTCTAATATTCTTTTTTTTAAGGGTAAAAATTTTTTAATCGTCTTTTCAAGTAATGGTATTTTGGCATGACTCCACTGTAAGCTTTTTTCATTAAATAGTTCTTCAGTTTTTTTTAATAAATCAGGCATGATTGGTGATAATAAAATTATAATTGTTCTAAAGTAGTTAATGCCTTGAGTAGAAATTTCTTGAATCTTATTTTTATCTTTAAGTGACCAAGGTTTTTTTTCATTAATATATTGATTTGCTTTATCCGTCATTATCATTAAAGCATTAACCACATTACTATATTTTCTTTTTTCGTAAAAACTCTCAATCTCTGAGATATTATTTATAAAGTCATTAAATTTTTTTGTATCTTCTAATTTTTTTGACAACATAAAATTTGAATTTTTTTCAATAAATGATGAGCATCTGCTAGCAAGATTTACAAGCTTGCCAATTAAATCACTATTAATTTTTTTTGTTAAATCATCAAAATTTAAATCAATATCTTCGATTCCATCATTAAGTTTACTTGCAAAATAGTATCTTAAAAATTCTGGATCTATATAATTTAAAAATTCTGAAGCTTTTATAAAAGTGCCTCTTGATTTTGACATTTTTTTTCCATTAACTGTGAGAAAGCCATGACAAAATATGTTGGTTGGTGCTCTGTAGCCAGAGCCTTTTAATATTGATGGCCAAAAAAGAGCGTGAAAATATGCTATATCTTTTCCAATAAAATGATAAATTTCTCCTTTATCTTTATCTTTCCATATCCCATCAAATTTTTTATTTTTTTTAGAGAACTCTTCGAAAGCTGCTATATAGCCTATTGGTGCATCCATCCAGACATAAAAATATTTATCATCTTCATTAGGTATTTTAAATCCAAAATATGGAGAGTCTCTAGTAATATCCCAATTGTTTAAGTTATCATTTAACCATTCATTAAGTTTGTTTTTAATAGGTTTTTGTAAATTACATTCTTTTGTCCAAGAAATTAAATAATCTTTAAAATTTTTTAAGTTAAAAAAGTAATGATTTGTATCTTTGGTTTTAGGTTCTGTATTAGATAAAATAGATTTTGGGTTTATTAAATCAGTGGGCGAGTAAGTAGCGCCACAATTTTCGCAAGAATCTCCATATTGGTCTTCTGCGCCACACTTTGGGCAAGTTCCTTTTATATATCTATCAGGCAAAAATATTTTTTCTTTTTCATCGTAAAATTGTGAAATTACTTTATTTGAAATATGCCCAGAATTTTTTAGTGTTTGAAATATATTTTCACATAATTTCTTATTAGTATTTGAATTTGTAGATGAGTAATGATCAAATTCAATATAAAATTTTTTAAAGTCAATTTCATGTTGTTTTTTCATTTTAGAAATAAGTTTTTCTGGAGTAATTCCTTCTTCTTTTGCTTTTAGCATAATAGGAGTTCCGTGAGAATCATCCGCACAGATATATACAACCTCGTATCCTTTTGCTTTTTTGAATCTAACCCAGATGTCTGTTTGAATATATTCCACAAGATGTCCTAAATGAATAGGGCCATTTGCATAAGGTAAAGCGCTTGTGACTAATATATTGTTTTTTTCATTCATTTTTTCTCCAGAATATAATAACTAGTATATAATATAGTTATCAATTGTGTCTTAGGTTTTTAATAAAGGAGAAAATAATGTCATTAGATAATAGCATGGTAGTTGAATCGCTTAGTAAATTTATCGATTTAAATACTGGAAAAAGCTTAGTTGAAAGTAAATCAGTAAAATCAATTAATATAGTTGATGAAAAACCAAATATAGAAATATGCTTAGGTTATCCAGCAAAAAATTATGCTAAAACTTTAAATGATAAAATTATTGAACAATTATCATCTGATGGGATTCTTTGTGGTTCTGTAGAGATATCTTGGAAAGTAGAGAGTCATTCTGTTCAAAAAAGTTTAAAACCAATGCAAAATATAAAAAATATTATAGCAGTTGCATCTGGAAAAGGAGGTGTGGGTAAATCTACAACTGCCGTTAATTTAGCTTTAGCGCTTTTAGCTGAAGGATCCATTGTTGGCATACTAGACGCAGATATTTATGGCCCAAGTATACCTAAGATGCTTAACTTGAAAGGTCAGCCAGATTCTAAAGATGGAAAATCTTTAGAGCCAATGGAAAATTATG
>CAXNNI010000011.1:0-12782 GCA_964203715.1 Gammaproteobacteria bacterium | reverse complement strand
TTGTAAAATTGATTTTATAATTGCAGAAATTCCAACTGTCAATAAAGGATCATTTACATTACTACAGGGTCTGATTAAAAAAGCTAAAGCTTCAAAACTGCTCTGTGCTTACGATTATGGAACAACTAGTGATATCGCAGCTTTAAATACTGCTGACACAAATGCTATAAAGTTGCCTCTAAATAATATTGAAATTACTAATTGGTGTGCTGATAATTTTTCAAGCTACATGCAATCTTCACCTTCTTTAACTCAAAGATTATTATCAGATCAAAATATTAAAAGTATTTTAGCTGCTAATATTCAAGTAAACTGTGAATGCCCACAACATTTGGCAGAATTAATATATAAACTAACTTCTTTTGAAAAATATTGCAGCGAATGCGAAGCGAGAAATGCGAAAGATGCTGCAATCCATAAAGAGCTTCTAGAATCTGCACAAAAAGCTAGGTATATAATTGAAGAAGCATTAATTATGGTTGCCAAAACAGAAAATTTAGAATATTAAGTAATGAAATCTTTAGTTCTTTTTTCTAACGATCTAAGACTAAATGATAATGATGCAATAAACAATAGTGTAAGATGCAGCAAATACATAACTTTTCTTTTTGTTTTTGACAAAGAATTGTATGAGAAAACTCATGGATCTGCAAATCTTTGGTGGTTAAAAAAAAGTTTAAATGAATTAAAAAAAAATCTTAACCAAAAAAACTTAATTCTAAATATTGTTAAAGGTAGTTATGTTGAAACAATAGTAAAAATAGCAGAAAAATATAAATTTCAATTTGTATTTTTAAATGAAAATAAACACCCATCTTTTGTAAAAGAAGAAGAAAAGCTAAATTTAGAACTTAAAAAAGCTAATATTAAACTTTTTTGTTATAATAAAACAACGCTATTTCATCCATCTTTAATTCTAAATAAAAGCAGTGAACCTTATAAGGTTTATACTCCTTTCTATAAAAACTGTAAATTTTTATATAGGCAAAACAAAGTGCTTAAATTTCCATTATCGCGAATTGATACTTATGGTATTGAAGAAGAATCCATTGACCCATCGGAAATTTTTTCATTACATAGCAATATATGGTCAAAAAAGTTAGAATATTATTGGAAACCGGGTGAAAATAATGCTCTTAAAAGTATAAAAAATTTTTTTAACTCATCCTTAGACAATTATAAAGAAATTAGAGATATACCTGGAATGACTGGAACTTCTAAGTTATCTCCGCATATTCGTTTTGGCGAAATTACTTCTAATCAGATAATTAATTACTTCGATTTTCATGAGAATCATACTTTAAATAGACATCATGAGCATTTTATAAAAGAGCTATTTTGGAGAGAGTTTTCATACTATATATTATTTCACTTCCCAGCCGTAATAAATAAGCCTTTTAATCAAAAATATGAAAATTTTCAATGGGAAATAAATTACGAGGAAAAACTTGATAAATGGAAAAAAGGAGAAACAGGAATAAGAATTGTAGATGCAGCTATGCATGAATTATGGGAAACAGGTTGGATGCACAATAGAACGCGAATGATAACAGCCTCGTTTCTTACAAAAAATTTATTAATACCTTGGCAAGAAGGGGAAAAGTGGTTTCGTGACACCCTTGTAGATGCAGATATTGCAAACAATGTAATGGGTTGGCAATGGGTTTCAGGATGTGGAACAGATGCTGCCCCATATTTCAGGATTTTTAATCCAATACTTCAAGAAAAAAAATTTGATCCAGAAAATATCTATACTAAAAAGTGGCTAAAAAATTTTTCCTTATATTCAGATGTTAATGAAGACAGTCTCTTAATTAACAATAGATCAATAAAACCTATGGTAGATCTAAATGTTAGTAGGAATAATGCTTTAGAAAAATTTTCTAAAATAAAAATATAAAATATTATTTAAATCTATTACTAATATAATTTATTAAAATATCCTTAAATTCTTTTATAATATTATCACCTTTTAATGTTATTTTTTTTTCTCCATCAATATAAACAGGCGCTAAAGGATTCTCTCCTCTTCCTGGAAGACTAATACCAATATCTGCATATTTACTCTCTCCCGGACCATTAACAATACAGCCCATTACTGAAATTTTTAAGTTTTCTACTCCAGGATAATATTTTTTCCACATTGGCATACTAACTTTTATATGCTGATCAATATCAAAAGCTAATTTTTGAAAATAATCACTACTAGTTCTTCCGCATCCTGGGCATGATGTTACATCAGGTATAAAATTTCTTATTCCTAAACTTTGTAAAATTAACTTAGCAACATCAACTTCTTTTGTTCTATTTCCATTGATGTCTGTGGTTAATGAAACTCTTATAGTGTCACCTATGCCATCAAGCAATAAAGGTCCTAATGCACATGCAGAATATACAATTCCTCTTTCATTACTTCCTGCTTCTGTAAGACCCAAATGTAAAGGATAATCACTCATTTTTGCTATCTTTCTATAAACATCAATTAGCATATTCACTTTACTTAACTTACAAGAAATAATAATTTTATCTTTATTCATACCTATCGCTTCAGCTAGCTTTGCGCTTTCTAAAGCAGAGGCTATTACGGTTTCGCACATAATATCATCTAATAATTTAGGTTTTTTTGACTTATTATTGCGATCTAACTTAATTGCAAGTAATTCCTGGTCTAAACTTCCCCAGTTAACGCCTATCCTAACTGGTTTATCTAATTTACATGCAATCTCTATCATAGTTAAAAAGTTTTTATCTCTTTTATTTTTTTTCCCAACATTACCAGGGTTGATTCTAAATTTATCTAAATATTTTGCTTCACTTTGATACTTATTAAGTAAAATATGTCCATTAAAATGAAAATCCCCAATTAAAGGCACTGATAATTCATATTTTAAAAGCTTTTCTTTAATAAATGGTATTGCTTGAATTGCATCTGAATCGTTAACAGTAACTCTTACAATTTCAGAACCAGCTTTTGCTAATTCTAAAATTTGTTGCGTTGTCTTTTGAATATCTGATGTATTTGTATCAGTCATTGATTGAACTACTATAGGATTTCTTCCGCCAATATGAATATGCCCTACTTTTACTGTATTAGAATTTCTTCTATTTATATTACCGTTACTCATGTGTATCATTATTGCATTAATAAGCATTAATTAGGAGTCTTTATGAAAAATTTATTAGTAACAGGGACAGATACTGATGTTGGGAAAACATGGTTTATGTTAAAATTTGGAGAACTACTAATTAAAAATAATATAAAATTTCATTTTCTAAAACCCGTTGAATCAGGCTGCAAGGAATCAAATAATATGATAATTCCAAAGGATGCAGTGAGACTTGCTAAACTAGAAAAAATCTCTTTAAAAAAAGTATGTAAATATATGTTTAGAGCTTATGCCTCTCCCCCAAAAGCAGCAAAAATGGAAAATAAAAATATTAAACTTACAAATATAATTAAGTTTATAGAAAAAAATAAAATCCAAGAAAAAAATACATTTAATATCGTAGAAGGATGTGGAGGATTCTTTTCTCCTATCGCTAATAATAAATTAACATCTGATCTTGCTAAAGAATTAAACTTCCCAATAATTATTGTTGTTAAAAATACTTTAGGTTGTATAAATCATACACTTTTAACCGTAAAAGCAATATTATCTCTAGAGTTAAAAATTAAATTTATTATTTTGAATAATACTAGCAAAAAAATTATTTTAGATAATTATGATGAATTATCTAAATTTACAAAAATTCCTATTTTTAGATTAGGTTATAATAAAAAACTCGATTCTAATTTGATCAAATACTTAACTTAAATGCCAGAATTACCTGAAGTAGAGACAACAGTCCAAGGCATAAAATCTTACTTACTTAATAAAACGATTACAAACTGTAAAGTACTAGTTACTAATCTTCGGTGGGAACTACAAAAAGATTTATCTAAAAATATAATTAACCTTAAAATTACGAAAGTTAACAGAAGAGCAAAATATATTATTATTTCAGGGAAAAATTCTTTTTTAACTATACATCTTGGAATGACTGGAACTCTTAGGATTGCAAAAAAAAATGATGTAAGAAAAAAACATGATCATTTTGAAATCTATTTAAATTCTAATCTGATAATAATATTTAATGATCCAAGAAAATTTGGAATGATATTTCACTCTAATGCATGTCCCTTATTGACAAATAGACTATTAATGCGTCTTGGTCCAGAACCTCTAAGCAAGGAATTTGATGGTGAGTACTTATACCAAATATCAAGAAATAAGGATGTTGCCATTAAATCTCTCTTAATGAATTCAAATTTAGTAGTCGGTATTGGTAATATTTATGCTTCAGAATGTTTATTTCTCTCAAAAATAAGACCTCAAAAAATTTCAAAAAAACTCTCAAAAAATAATTGCATAGATTTGGTTAAATGTATAAAAAAAGTTTTAAAAATAGCTATTAAAAAAGGAGGATCTTCTATAAATGACTATTTTAATGTTAATGGCAAAAGCGGCTATTTTCAATTTGACTTTAGGGTATATGGCAGAGAATTATTACCTTGTTATATTTGCGAAAATAAAATATTAAAAATAAACATTAATCAAAGATCTAGTTTTTATTGCAAATATTGTCAAAAATAAATAACTACTTTTTTTGAGCGTCATAAAACACTTAATTCATCTTATGTGAATTTGCATCACAACATTCTATAGCTTGCTTGGCAGACTCCTCCACTGCTACTAATCTTTCTAGAAAATCTTGATTAGCATATCCTGAAATAAAACTATTATAAATTAAGACTATAAGAAAATTTTTTTTCCGTTAGACTTCTCCTATTCTTATAAATAATTTTATATTTTAGAATTGCTACAACAAAAAAATTTATGATATAAAACATAAAAGTATTTACTTTTATGTCTATTAAATAACTATTATAGCTCAAAAGCAGTCTTTTCCTCTTTCCAGGAGGTTTTTTTATTTCTTTAGATACTTTTTTAATAAAGATATTTTTACTTCTTTACTCACAAAAGAACTTATATCACCCCCATATTTAGCTATTTCTTTTACTAATGAAGAAGATAAAAAAGCATATGGTTCTGATGATGGTAAAAAAATTGATTCTATATTTTTACTGAGTTTTTTATTTATACTCGCCATTTGTAATTCATATTCAAAGTCAGATACTGCTCTAAGGCCTCTTAATATTGCTTTGGCATTTAACTTTTTTGCAAAATCAACTAAAAGTCCTCTAAAACCAATTACCTCAATATTTTTAACACCTTTCAATGATTTTCTAGCAAATTCTATTCTCTCTTCATGCGTAAAAATTACTTCTTTATTTGAGTGTTCTGCCACACATACGTACACCCTATCAAATATATTCGAAATAGCTCTGTTAACTAAATCTTTATGTCCATTAGTAAATGGATCAAATGTTCCTGGATATACAGCAATTTTCATTATATTTACCAAAATGTAGTTCTAATGATTATATCATAGGTTGATTATACTGAAATAATAAGTAGGAAACATCGCCAGTTTTTTTTATTCTTAGCAATTCCCAGTTATCAGGAATACATATACTTTTTTCAACGTTTTTTGAAAATGGAAGTTCAATATAAATCTTACATTTATCTCTTAAATTATCCATTTTATGTAAAATACTTAAAGTACTGTTTATTAAGTTTTTCGAAAAAGGAGGATCTAAGAATATAATATCAATTTTTTCTTTCAAATATTGAATAAAATTTTCGGCACTTAAATTATATAGTAGTATATTTTCTGCATTTAGTAATTCAACTTGAATTTTTAAACAATTAATAACATCTATATCATTATCAACCATATAGACTTTTTTTGCTCCTCGTGACATTGCTTCAAAACCTAATGCGCCACTTCCAGCAAATAAATCTAAACATATCGAGTGTTCAACTTCATTTTGAAGCCAATTAAACAAAGTTTCTCTAATTTGATTTTTTGTTGGTCTCAAATCTTGTTTATTAGGAAAACTTATACTTTTTCCTTTCCAACTTCCAGAGATTATTTTTATTTTAAAATTAGATTTATTTTTTTTTAGCTTTTTCATTACCAACTACTAAAGTTACTAATTTATCTACATCTATTTCTTCTTTAAATGATCTTAAAATATCTTCTTTTGTAATTTTAAAAATTTTTGATGTAAACGTATCTAGATAATCTTCTGGTAAGTTATAATAATTTATTAAGGATAAATAATTTAATATATCTGAGTTACTTTTAACTTTTAATGGAAATCCATTAATAATAGCTTTTTTAGCATGCTCTAACTCTTTATCAGTTGGACCTTCCAAATAAAATTTATTTAACATTTCATGAATTAAACTAACAGATTCTTGCGCTTGTTCTGATTTTGTTTCCATATTAATTACAAATGGACCTATATCCTTCATAGGATATGCATAACTGTAAACGCCATATGTAAATCCTCTTTTTACTCTCAATTCTTGCATAAGCTTAGAATTAAAACCACTGCCACCAAAAATATAATTTCCAACATAGAGTGGAAATTGATTTTTAGAGCCATATTTAACAGAAAGTCCTCCAATATAAATATGAGATTGCTGTGAGTTAATTTTTTGATATAGATTTTTTAGCTTTGCATTTTTAATAACATCTTTTTCAAAATACTCACTTTTTTTAACTACTTTATTTAATGATTTTGAAATTTTCTCTGCTAAATCAATTACCTCTTCATTTGAAAGAGAAGATACTATTGCAATTGAAGCATTACTTGCATTAATATTAAATTTATAAAAATTGATGACATCTTCTCTTTTAATTTTTTTTATACTATCTATATTGCCCTGCGCTGAAAATGCATATGGATGATTTTCATATAGTTCTTTAAAAAATAAGTTTGATGATATTGCTCCCGGATCTGCTTCATCTTCTAAAATAGATGATATTACTGTCTCTTTGTGTAAACTTAATTCTTTATTTGGAAATAAACTTTCAGAAAGTAGTTTTAAAAACATTTCAATTGAAGGTCCTAGGTAATTTTTTTGTGTCAAAGACCTTAAAGAAATTGATGATTTGTCTTTACTTACAGAAGTATGAAATACCGCACCTGTTGACTCAAAAACTGATGCAATTTCTTCAGCATTCATTTCCTTAGTTCCTTCGTCTAGAAGATTATGCGCAAGCATAGATAATCCTTTTAGTTTTCCATCTTTATTTGATCCCGCGTCAAAAGTTATTTTTATATCTATCATAGGAATATTTTCAGATTTAACATATAAAACTTTTATACCATTATTAGTTCTATAATTTAATATTTCTTGACTCGCTTTTATAAAATTTGGTATGAACATAATTATTAATAAAAATATAAATTTAATTATTTTTTTCATTTCTTCTTAATCATTTACTGAAATTAAAGTTTTTCTATAAGGCACTAAATATTTTTTTGCAACAAATTTCACTTGTTCTGCAGTAACTGCACTAATATTAGAAGTGTATTCTTCTATTATTTTTGTATCACCTATAGATGTTTTAACCATTCCAAGTATTCTAGCTTGATAATCTATAGAATCTTGTTGATAAACTTCAGAAGCTAAAACTTGAGCTTTAACTCTATCTAATTCTTTTTTACTTAGTAATTTATTTTGAAGATCGTCAATAATTTTTTGTAGCTCTAATCTAACATCATTGTTTTTTTTTCCTGCCATTACATTAACATCAATTAAAAATAATGGATCGTATCTTGAAAACATTGAATATCCAGAATCTGCCGAACTTGCAACTTTTTTTTCTCTTATTAATATTTTTCGTAAAATAGAATTTTGCCCACTACTCAAAATTCCTGATAAAACGGACAAGGCATAACATTCCCAACTCTCAACATTTCTATTATTTATACTTGGAACTTTATATCCATATATTAAATAAGAAGGCTTTTCTTTTATATTTATAGAAATATTCTTTTCGCCAAATTGAGGAGGCTCATTTCTATCTATCCTCTCTTGAGTTTGAATTTTCTTTTTTTGCCCATAATACTTTTCAATTAATGCAAAAGTCTTATCAAAATCTATATTCCCAACTATTACTAATGTAGCATTATTTGGTCCATACCATTTTTTGTACCAATTTGATATATCATCTTTAGTCATAATATTAAGATCTTCCATCCATCCAATAATTGGATCACGATATGGACTGTTATTATATGCACTTGCATATAATTGCTCATATGCAATATCTTCTGGTTGATCATCTGTTCTTAATCTTCTTTCTTCTTTAATTACTTCAATTTCTTTTTGAAAGTCTTCTTGTCTTACTAATAAATTAGACATCCTATCCGACTCTAATTTTATTGCATCTTCTAAAAACTCGGAAGGAAGTGTTTGATAATATGCAGTATAGTCTTTACTTGTAAAAGCATTTTCTGTTCCACCTAATTTTGAAATAATCTCAGAAAATAACCCCCCAGGATTTTTCTTTGTACCTTTAAACATCATATGCTCCAATGCATGAGATAATCCTGTTTTACCACTTATCTCATCAGCGGAACCTATTTTATACCATATATGACTAGTGACTACCGGAGCTCTAGAATCTTTTTTAAGTATAATCTGCAAACCATTATCTAACATTTTTTCCATAATTTGAGCACTCACATTTATAGGAGTAAAAAAAATTAATATAATAAAAATCTTGGCAAAACTATAGCTGAAAAATTTATTACTATAAAATAGTTCTATTTTTAATTTCTTCATCTGAAAATTATTTATCACTTAATCTTTAATAGATTCAAATCAAGATTATATCATATATTATAGTAATAATAGAAATCTATTATAAATAAATTAAATATATATTATTGATTTTAATATACTTTTATTTTTATCTTGATATGTACTTAGCACTCTTGTACAATGACTGCTAATTAGAAAATGTGTTGACGCTTACAATGATACAAACTTTAAATTACAATTTAAATTCGCTTTCTTCATGTACCAAAAGTATTGATACGTATATAAGCTACGTAATGTCTTTACCCATACTTTCGGTAGAAGAAGAAATAAATCTTGCACAAAATCTTAATGGGACCAATGACCTAGAGTCAGCGAAAAAACTAATAATGCATAATTTAAGATATGTCGTTTATATAGCAAAAAGTTATTCTGGTTATGGTCTTAATTTAAATGATCTCATACAAGAAGGAAATATTGGCTTAATGAAAGCGGTCAAAAAATATGACCCTAGTAAAAAACTTAAGCTTATAACTTTTGCTTCTTATTGGATAAAATCTGAAATTCACGAATTTATTATAAAAAATTGGAAAATCGTAAAAGTTGCTACAACAAAAATCCAAAGAAAACTCTTCTTTAATCTTAGATCAAAAAAAAATACCTTGTCATATTTAACTAATTTAGAAGCGTCTGCAATTGCTAATGATCTAGGTGTTCCTATTAAAGATGTAATAGAAATGGAAAAAAGATTATATAATCATGACCTAGCTATAGAAAGCAATGATGATGGCGACAGAGAAAATGTATCACCTTCTGCTTACTTGAAAAGCGATGAATTAGAGCCTGACGAAATAATAGAAAAAAATGAAAATAAAATATTTGTTATAGAGCTTTATAATAAAATTAATGACCTCGACAAGAGAAGTAAAGATATTATTGAAAGTAGATGGCTATGTGATAATAAAAGTACTTTAGAAGATTTATCTAAAAAATATAAAGTTTCTAAAGAAAGAATTAGACAAATCGAAAATGAGGCGATTTTGAAACTAAAAAAAAGTATCTAATTTGATAATAGGATTAAATATTTATCCGCTATTAAAAAACCAAATAAAGCTGATAAATATATTATAGAATAATTAAAAATTTTATTAGCTAATATATTGTTTTTTGCTAACTGCATTTTTAAAACGTAGTATAAAAATATTAAGTTTAATATAGAAGCGCCAAACAAATAAAAATAACTAGAAAATTTAATAATAAAAGGAAGAAAGCTTACAATAGTAAGCATTAATGTATACAAAGTTATGTGTACTCTAGTGTATTGCTCACCATGAGTTATGGGCAGCATTGGAATCTTTGCAGCAAAATATTCCTCTTTCCTATGAAGCGCTAACGCCCAAAAGTGAGGTGGCGTCCACATAAATATTATCAAAAATAATATTATAGGCATCAATTCAATTTGATTAGTAACAGATGTCCAACCAAGTAATGGTGGGGTAGCGCCAGCTGCTCCTCCAATTACAATATTCTGTGGAGTGCTTCTTTTTAAATAAAGCGTATATATAAACGCATAACCAATTAATGACAATAAGGTTAGCCAGGCAGTAAGATTATTTATAAAAAAAAATAGTATAAGAAAACCTAAATTTCCCATAATAGCAGCGTAAATAATTACACTTTTGGGCTTTAACAATCCAGATACCAATGGTCTTTTTTTAGTTCTAGACATAATTTTATCAATTCTCAAATCAAGCAATTGATTAATTGAACCAGCGGATAAAGACATTAATGCAATTCCAACGTTTCCGAAAAATAAAATATTATAATTTAAATGCATAGGGTTAGCTAAAAGCATTCCTATAAATGATGTAAAAATCATTAGTAAAACTACCCTAGGTTTTGAAGAATAAAAATATGCTTTTAATATTTTATAATTTAACATATATTTAAATCTTCAAATTATTCTTAATTATTTTTATAATATATAACTGAGTCACTAAGCATAATAGTAATAAAACTGCATTTCCATTATGAGCAACGGCTATGTATATTGGCAAACTCATTTTAACATTTAGTATTCCTAAAGTAATTTGAATAAATAATAAGAATATTAGAAAAAAAGAGATTAGTATTTGCGTCTTATTTTTAATTATTTTATAAGAAATTAAACTTAAACATAAAATCATAATAGCAGTGAAAATTGCCCATATTCTATGTATATAATGAATAGTCACTCTTGCTTCACTATCAAGTCTTCCAAATTCATAATTTAAATTAGGTGAAATTTCTACAAAAAAAGCTTTATAAAAATCTATTTTAGGAAACCATTCATTATGACATTTTGGAAAATCTGTACATGCTAATGCTGCGTAGTTTGCACTTGTCCAACCTCCGAGAAGTATTTGAATTATAAGAACAATAAAAACTACATAAGAGAAAAATAATAAATTTCTTATTTTTTTTAGCGAAATATTTTTTAAATCAAAAGTTAAATTATAAAAATAATTTTGATTGACTTTTAAAAATATTAACCACAATAAAGAAATAATAGTAAGCCCGCCAGCCAAATGCAGCATTACGATAAGTGGTTGTAATTTTAAAGCGACGGTTAACATTCCTAATAAAGCCTGCGCAATGATTATTATAGATAGAAGAACAGATAAAAATAAAAGTTTTTTATTTTTATAGAAAACATAAATTAATGAGAATATAAAAAATCCTAGAAAAGCTGCTAAATACCTATGAATCATTTCTTTCCAAGCCTTTAATTCATCAACTAAAAACCCATAGAATTTTGATTCTGCAACTAATATTTCATTTGGGCCACTAGGAATACCAAATAAAAATCCATAGCAACCAGGCCAATCAGGACATCCTAAACCAGCGTGAGAAAGTCTTACATAAGCACCTAAAGTGATGACAGTAAATGTAACTGTTATAATAAATAATAAATAATAGTTAATTTTATCCATTAAATTTTATCCTATACGCGAAATTTTTAATACTTTTTTAATGTCCTTATACAATCCTTTTGCTTCAAAATCTTTTTCGTAATACATAAATACATTTCCTAATGGATCAATAATATATAAATGATTTTTTCGCGTTTTATTAAAAAAATTATTACTAATTATTGGCAATAATTTTATTAATTTATACTTTTTAATAATTTTTAAATTATTAAGATTATTAAAATTATTATTAACAATTAGTATATTAGAAATTCTTTCTTTATCTCTTCCTAAAGATTCTCTAACTTGATGCATGGTATACAACGTTGCTTCACATAATATATCACAAATTTTATTCTCATATATATACATAACAGTCCATTTTTTTTTCTCTAAAATTTTATTAAAATCATCCTGTTTAGTAATAACAATTACTGGATTTATAAGGCTACCATATGATTTTGGATGAGCAATTGGCATATAATGACTATACTTGTACATTACTGTTGCAAGCAATAATGGGCCAGCAAATGAAAAAAGAATTAATAAAAAATACAGCTTTGTTTTTATTAAAGAAAAATAACTATTTTTGTTCACTTTTTTTTCTCATAAGAAATAAAATAACTAAAACTATTAATGCAACAGCCATACTGAACCATTGAAATGCATATCCTAAATGTTTTTTACTATCCATAAAAATAATTTTCCACTCTCTATCAAATCCAAAATTACTACTTCGATCTAATCTAAAAACTAACCCAGAAATAAACAAGTTCTTTTCAATTATACTAGCTTTTATTTCATCAAAACTTATTGCCTGCAAAAGCCTTGGCCAACTTTTGTTTACGGATATTTTTCCTATGGTATAGCTCTTCTCTATTGGATAAATATAGCCACTTAGTTCTTGCTCTTTATCCGCTATTTTTTGATCATTTAAATATTTGTAATTTTCTACTATATGTTCTCTTTTGCCTTTTAATGGTATCCAACCTCTATCAACGGTAATTATTTCACCACTTTTTGTTATCTTAAATAGACTAATCACATTAAAACCTGGGCTTTTATTCTTTATTTTATTATCTATTAAAAAAGTTTTATTAATAAACTT